>DOHC01000206.1 GCA_003535475.1 Nitrospiraceae bacterium | reverse complement strand
TCAAGGTCTTCAAGGTAATGCTCGCCGCCGGGAAGCATATTTGCAAGATGAGGGGTTTTTTTGCTCAGGATATCAAATGCCTCAAGCGGAAGTTCTACTCCTGCATCATGCGCAATTGCAGGGATGTGAAGGACAGTATTGGTTGATCCGCCTAATGCAAGATCAGCCATTATCGCATTCTCAAACGCCTTCCGCGTCATTATCTTTCTCGGCGTGATATTTTTCTTTACCAGTCCAACGATGCGCTCTCCGCTTGCAAAAGCTATTCTCCTTTTGTCGGCGGATACGGCAAGCGCAGTGGCGCATCTTGGAAGGCTCATACCAAGCGATTCTGTAACGCATGCCATTGTATTTGCAGTGTACATACCCTGACATGAGCCTGCGCCCGGACATGCGCACATTTCAAGAGCTTCAAGCTCATCATTTTTTATCAAACCTTTTTTATACTTTCCAACCGCTTCAAAGGTGTCATTGACAAGCGAGAGCCTTTTGCCCCTCAGATGTCCTGAAATCATAGGGCCTGCAGTAACGACTATTGAGGGGATATTAATCCTTGCGGCAGCCATGAGCATTCCCGGCGTAATCTTGTCGCAGTTAGTAAGAAGCACAAGCCCATCAAGCTGATGCGCCTGAGCTATAGTCTCCACCATGTCGGCAATCAGTTCCCTTGACGGAAGAGAATAATGCATGCCGCTGTGTCCCATTGCAATGCCGTCGCAGATGCCGGGAATTCCAAAAAAGAAAGGATAGCCTCCGCCTGTATGCACTCCTTTTTCTATGAATCTCTCCATATCCCTCATGCCTGTGTGTCCCGGAATAATATCGGTAAAACTTGTTGCAACGCCGATAAACGGCTTTTTCATTTCGCTCTTTGGAATGCCTGTCGCATAAAGAAGCGCCCTGTGCGGAACACGCTCTAATCCTTCCTTAATTGTCCTGCTGCGCATAAAAAATACTCCTTTCTTATTCCTGTCATTGCGAGCCCCCGAAGGGTGCGCGGCAATCTCATTAGTTAGATATGTAACTCCTTTGAGATTGCTTCGGCTTCGCCTCGCAATGACAAATATAGGATTTATTGCAAATAACTAATGTAGTGTCTCACAAATAACTTTACACAATTATGTCATTCCTGCGAAAGCAGGAATCCAGAAAAAACAAGAACTGGATTCCGCATCAAGTGCGGAATGACACTTCAAAAACTGTAAAGAACTGTTACAGACAGGACACTAATTCGTTGAATGGCTTTTCTTATATTCCCTTATAATCTCTGCCATCCTGTCTTTTTTTACAAGCTTTAACTTCTGAATCCTTTTCCTCTCTACCTCTTCTTCCGCTGTGAGATGGACTTTCTTGTCTATCTCCGCAAGCACCTCTTTAAGGCTTTTATGTTCGTCTCCAAGTTTTTTGTACTCCTCATTTTCCTTTAAAAGAATCTCTGCTATCTCCTGTTCTTTCAATTTATATTTCCTCCTTTCTTATTATTGTCTCTGCCAGTTTATATGAATTTTCTATACAGTCGTTAACGCCAATGCCCCTGTAGGCATTTCCGGTTAAATACAGGTTTTTGTATTTTAATAATATATCATCAAGCACTTTCAGTTTGCTGTCATGACCTATATTATACTGCGGAATCGCCTTTTCATGCCTGTAAATTTTTACAAAATCTGGCTGCGCTTTTATATCCATGATATGCCCTAATTCCTCTGCGACAATGTCTATCAGCCTGCTGTCGTCCTGCATTGCAAGCTCAGATGACCGCGCCCCTCCAACCATGCTCCGCAAAAGCACATACCCCTCAGGAGCCCTGCCCGGGAAAATACTTGAATCCCATAATGAACCGAGGATTTTTCTGCGCTCCTTATACGGGATGAGAAAACCAAATCCATCCAGTTTATGAGCAATGCGTTCTTTCCTGTATCCGAAACACACAACCGCGACAGAAGGATACGGTATCTCTGAAAGAACCGATGAGAGAGACCTGTCAAGATTTTTTAAAATCTCCGCCGCTGAATATGCAGGGGATGCTATTACAAGAATCTCCGTCTCTACAATCATGCCGTCAGAGAGATGGACAGCATATCCCTTACCTTTCCTCTCAACAGAGATTACCTTGCTTCCGACCCTTAGCCTTTCTTTAAGATAACCTTTCAAGGAATCTATCATCATTCCCATGCCGTCGTGAAAAGATGTAAGCGTGCCTCCGGGGCCTGCGCCGACTTTTACTTTCCCTGATTTTTTGGCCTCTCTTTGCAGTTTTATCATGCCTTTTATCAGGCTCCCATATTTCTCTTCAAGATTGAATATCTTTGGGAAACAACTTTTGAGGCTCAGCGATTCTGGATTCCCCGCGTAAATGCCTGATGCCATCGGATCAATGAGCTTTTCGTATGCCTCTTTGCCAAGCCTTCTCCTTGCAAAATCAGCAAGTGTTTCATCATCTATTCTGCCCCTTGGAGCGAAAAACTCATACATTACCCTTAAGCGTCCGTAAAGGCTTAGGAGGTTTGAAGACAGAAACGATACAGGAGATTCAGGCAGAATGTTTAATTTCCCTTCAGAAAAAACATACCTTTTTCTGGCAGCATCACTGCTTCTAAGCGGATTAATCAGAAGTTTTGAGGCAAGCTCTAAAGTCTTCGGCCTGTTATCAAGAAAGCCTTTAACTCCGCCTTCGCAGAGAAAACCGTTTACTTTTTCTGTCCATATCTTTCCGCCAGGTCTTTTTTCCGATTCGAATACCACTACATCTGCCGATGGGTCAGATTCAAGAAGCGCATAGGCAAGCGAAAGCCCTGAAATGCCGCCGCCTACAATGACTATTCTGTCCACCCAAGCTCCTTCACATACTTTATTACTATGTCTTTCAGCGCTTCAATAAAAAGCGGATGTGTATTTAACGATTCTGTCCGTTTCAAATTA
>DOHC01000190.1 GCA_003535475.1 Nitrospiraceae bacterium | reverse complement strand
CTGTCAAGCGTTATTGATTCAATTGCCCTGTGGGCAATGTGAAGGACTGTGCCGCCGGGTGTTTCATAAACCCCGCGTGATTTTATTCCGACATATCTGTTTTCAACTATATCAGCCCTGCCTATTCCATTCTCTCCGGCGATTGAATTAAGTTTTTCAAGAAGTTTTGCCGGAGACATCTTTTTGCCGTTTATGGCAACCGGGTTTCCTTTCTCATAACTTAGCTCAATATACGTAACTTTATTCGGCGCCTTTTCGGGAGGGACAATCATGGTAAACATATCCTTTGGAGGCTCTGCCCATGGGTCTTCAAGAATTCCTCCTTCATAACTTATATGAAAGAGATTTCTGTCAGTGCTGTAAGGTTTAGCCCTTGTCACAGGAACAGGAATGTTTTGCTTTGCTGCGTATTTGATTAACGACTGCCTTGAATTAAAAGGCCATTCACGCCACGGAGCTATTACTTTTATATCAGGTTTCAGCGCATAGTAAGTGAGTTCAAACCTCACCTGATCATTGCCCTTTCCTGTAGCGCCGTGGGACACTGCGTCTGCCTTTTCTTTTTTTGCGATTTCTATTTGTTTTTTAGCAATTAACGGCCTTGCTATTGATGTGCCAAGCAGATACGCTCCCTCATAAATTGCATTTGCCCGCAACATGGGGAAGACATAATCCCTGACGAATTCTTCTCGCAGGTCTTCAACATAGGCTTTTGAGGCGCCGGTTCTCAACGCCTTTTTTCTTACGGTATTAAGGTCTTCTCCCTGGCCAAGGTCTGCGCAGAAAGCAATAACCTCTGCATTGAATGTTTCCTTGAGCCATTTTATGGCAACAGAGGTATCAAGCCCTCCGGAGTATGCAAGAACTATTTTCATAAAACCTCCAAGAATGTGAACCCCGCTGGAAATTCCTACGGGGTAAATATAACATAATTCTGCGTTTCATTCTATCTTCAACAATTTTCTCAGTCTTTTGTTCGCTCGCACAACTTCATCGGTATCGTCTCCTGAAAGCTCCCACGAGTATTTCCCTTCGGTGGAGCGCTTCAGTTTTACCTTAACAGGTTTCTTCGGTTTTACCTGCTGTATCTCAGGCTGTTTCTTTATCTGGAAGCTGTCTTTGTCTGCGGAGAAGGCAGGATTAAAGACAAGAAGAATAGACAGTACCGCTAATAGAAAGAATTTTTTTTGCATGAATAGCACCCCTCATTCTGTCTGATAATTTTAAGACATTATAGAGTTTAAGATGAGAGAGGTCAATAGGCGCAGGGAAAAATGGTGGACGGTAGGGGATTCGAACCCCCGACTTCCACGTTGCGAACGTGGCGCTCTCCCAGCTGAGCTAACCGCCCTTTAGTGTTGTTTTGTAACAGCGAGATTAAATCTTAAGCTCTACTGCATGGGCGAAGTGATATTCTTTGCCATGTCTCTTCGTCTATCTCGTCAATATATTCTTTCAGCGGATATTCTTTGCCGCATTCCATGCAGCTAAGAGCCACTGTTCTTCAGTATGTATGCAGTTTTAAATCACTTTTACATTCTCTGCATTTCATTTTCACATTATATACAATCTGCCGCAGTTTTGTCTTGACTGACGGGTAAACGCTTGGTGAATACCTTGACTTTCTATGTGGTAATGACTATACTTTGAAAGTAAAACTTTAGGTAGGGGGATAAATGTATGAAGATGGGTGATTTTGCTGCGGTTATAGCTATTCTTGCCGGAGTAATGGGACTTCTGCTGTTGTTTGCTCCGGGGGTGTTAAGAAAATTTAATGACTTCTCTAAAAGGATGATAGCCCAGATTGACATTGTTACCTTTTCATACAGGATTGGATTCGGCGTTTCACTAATAATCGCATCGCTCTTTATGTTTTTCATGGCGTATTATTTTAAGGTTAAGGGGCGTTAATGTTTGGATTGTTCAGGCCTGCTCCTTTAGGAGTGGACCTTGGCACCGGTTCTATCAAAGTTATTGGACTTAACGGCAAAAAAATTTCCCTCGCCGCGTTTATGGATATTCCCTCTTCTGATTGGGAAGACGAAGCCCTTCTGATAAGCAGACTGCAAAATTTCTTCAAAGAGATAAATATTGCCGGCAAAGATGCGGTAGTTCACATGCCGGGGCATCTCTCATTTGTAAGGACGATAAACCTGCCTCCTATGCCCAAGGGCGAATTAAAAGAAGCTGTTAAGTGGGAGATAAAACGGCAGCTGCCTTATCCGAAGGAAGAAGCTGTCTATGATTATATAGCAGCCCCGGTTGCGGATGGCATTGTTGTTACCTTTGCCTCTGCTGAAAGGAAAAATGTCCAGCGGTATATATCTCCTTTTAAGGAAGCAGGCATTAAAGTTGTTGCGGTTGATGTAAATCCTTTGTGCCTTATAAGGGCGCTTCCATTGCATGGTTCAGGCAACATAATAGTGCTTGATATAGGCGCACGAAGCATGGAGATAGACATAATGAGGTCAGAATCCGTACGACTGACAAGGACAGTTGAGCTGGGAGGTGAACAAATAAAAAACCAGCTTGTAAGCGAAGGTTTCCCTGAAGGAGAGATTGACGATATCATGATGAACGGCCCTGCTGATAGGATGAAAGATGCGCTGAATCAATTTTTAAGAGAGATATTCCTTTCAATAGATTATTACAAGGCAACCTTTAAAGAGAAGGTATTTTCTGAGGTTGTTCTCACAGGCGGGGTAGCAATCAATCATGCTGTTCGTGATTATTTTTCTCATATGCTTGATATCCCCGTCAGCGTTCCAAACCCATTTGATAACCTTATTATGAAGGACGAAAGCCTGAGGCCGCTTGGTCCAAGATTCTCTGTGGCAATCGGCCTTGCGAAGAGGCCTGCGTGAAAGAAACATTAAATCTTTTTCCTGTAGAGGTGAAGGCAGGAGCTACTGCGAGGAAAGGCAAGTTTTATTATCTGCTTGCAGGGCTTTCAGTTTATATGGTTGTAATTATGGGACTCTGGCTTTTGAATATTATTGACGCTAAAAAGCTTGGCGCTGAGATGGACAAGCTGAATAAACAGAAAGTAGAACTGCAGCAACAGATAAAGCCCCTCCCTGCTGTTACTGTTGCCCCGTCTTTGTTGGTGGACAAGGAAATATTAATTGCAATGGAGAAGGCTCCAAAATGGAGCCTGATACTCAGTGCCATCTCAGTTGTTGTGCCGCAGGATGTTTGGCTTTCATCTATTGAATCTCGGGATGAAAAGGGGGTAAGACGCATGAATATAAAAGGCTTCTCAACAACGCAGATCGGGGTTGCAAACCTTATATCTGCGCTTGAGCTGGCCCATCATTTCTATGATGTTGAAATAGTCTTTGTGCAGAAAGGCGATAAGGATATTTCTTTTGAACTGAAGGCAAAAATGCGATGGACGTAAATAAAAAATTGAGAGTTAAAAGTTAAAGATATGGATATAAAAGCTATTCAGAGCAAGATTAAGAGTCTTTCGCAGAGGGAAAAGATTATTGCTGTAGTAACGCTTACAGCAATAGCGGTTATTGTTCCATACATGCTGCTTTATTCGCCTTCATCAGTAAATATCAAGAATAAACAGCAGACGCTTCAGAATTTAAAGAGCGAGATTGGAGCAATAAATGCAGCATTGGCATTACAGGCCGCTTTCCCAAAGGTGCCTGTTGCAGAAAAGGTAGCGCTTCCGGAGGCAGAAGACCTCTCAGGGATGTTAGCGGCTATAAGCCGTGAGGCGACTATTGCAAATGTTGATTTCGTTTCCATAGCGCCTGAAGGTTTTGAACACAAAAATAAATTTATAGAATTAAGGGTAAAGATTGAACTGAGGGTAAAGTTCAGAGAGTTGTATGACTTCATTAAGATTCTCGAAACAAGGCATAAATTATTTCTTATACAGGAGCTTAAATTTGAGACAAACACCGTGCTTTATCCTTCAGGCATAGCTTTGCTGAAGGCAGTGACGTATTTGAGGAAAAAGGAATGATGGAAAATCAAAATTCAAAAATCAAAGTTCAAAAATTTGGAATTTTAATCTTTGCCGTAATTTTAATTTTTGCATTTTTAATTTTAAATTCCTATGCCCAGAGCATATCAGATATAAAACTTGACGCGCTGGACAAACCGATAAAAGAAAAATGGGGCAGGGACCCGTTTATCCGTTATGGAGACAAGATAGCAAAACTAAAAGGCAAGACGTTCAGAGAAGATATGCCTATGGGCTTGAAGATCACCGGTATAATTTCTGATGGAAAGAAGGCTGTTGCAATAATAAACGGCGGGTTTTACAGGAAGAATGAAAGAGTCAATAATTTTCTTATAGTGGATATAGCAAAAGACAGAGTCTCACTTGAAAAAAACGGCAAAAGGTTTTATCTTGGAGTAGAGAAGTTTGCGATGGATACCCGTAGAGATAAGGACATGGATGATGATAAAGTGAAAGACAAAAAGGATGACAAAGGTAAAGATAAAAAAGAGGGTAAGGAGGCGAAGGAATGAGAATGCAAGATAAAGGATGCAGGATACAGCATGCAAGATACAGAAAGCAAAAAATATTGCTTCTGAGTTTTTCCCTGATTTTAGCCCTTGCATTTTTAAGCGCTGATTCTTACTCGGCTTCTAATTCCTCCTTAAATGAAAAAGGCGCTTCTATATCAATGGAATTAAGGGATGTTGAACTGAGCGATGTTTTGAGGGCGCTGGGACAGGAGCACGGCATAAACATAATCATTGACGAAAAAGTTACGGGCAAGGTGACGGTAAGCCTCAGGAATGTCCCGCTGTGGGATGCTATTGACTCCATATTAAAGGGCAAGGGATTTGCATACATAAAGGATGGGAATGTTGTGAGAGTGATTTCTTCAGGAGCAGACGAAGACCTTATGACCTATACGGCAACTGTTAACTACGCTATTGCTAAAGACATTGAGGGGGTAATTACAAAGGTTTTAAGCAAGAGAGGTTCCATAGCCTCTGACTCTAAGAGCAACATGATAGTTATAAGGGATATCCCGTCTGCAATAGAGAGGGTTACACAGCTTTTAAAACAGGTGGATGTAAAGACAAAGCAGATTATGATAGAGGCAAAGATTGTTGAGGTCAGCACAAATGCAAGCAGGGAATTGGGCATACAGTGGGGCACGATGTATCGGAGCGGCGATGCATATATATTTGGCGGCGGCACATCCGGCGGCGGTACCAGCGGCAGCACCGGCACAGTAGGGGCGCTCCCATCAAGGACTACAGGGCCGGGTACGACAACCACAGGGACAACTCCATTAACCGGCGGCGCGGGTTTTGGAGGAAGCGCTTTGAATGTAAATCTTCCGGCTGCGGTTGGGCTTGGTTCTGGCGGAGCAATAGGCATAGGTATTCTGGCGAAGAATGCAATATTTGACCTCCAGATATCAGCCCTTGAAACACAGGGGAATGCAAGGACGCTGTCAAGCCCGAAGGTAATGGTTCTGGACAATCAGGAGGCTTATATCAAGAGCGGCACAGGCATACTTATTCCTACAGCAACGACTACAGCAGGAGCAACTACTACTACGAGTGTCACGGAAAAAGAAGCTCTTCTACAGTTAAAAGTTACTCCAAGGGTGATAAATGACGACCAGATATCTCTGAAGATTTTGACATCCAGGGATGTATTTGACTTCAGC
>DOHC01000138.1 GCA_003535475.1 Nitrospiraceae bacterium | reverse complement strand
TGAGCCCTGCTCTACAAATTCATCAGGTATGCCGAGGATTTTAATTTTTATATCAGGAATATCCACGCTGTTCAGATATTCAAGGACTGCGCTTCCAAATCCGCCGGCAATCATGTTCTCTTCAATTGTTAGCATCCGCTTTATATTTTTTGCTATTGAAGAGATGAGTTCTTTATCAAGCGGTTTTATGAATCTTGCATTTATTACTGACGCCTTTATCCCCTCTTTTTCAAGCCTCTCTGCTGCACCAAGCGCAGGATGGACAGCATTGCCTATGGCTATCAATGCCATGTCAGAGCCTTCTTTTAATATCTCTGCCTTTCCAATATCAAAAGCTGATGGCTGACGGCTGATCCCTGACGGCTGTACTTTTACTTTTCCACGCGGGTATCTTATTGCCGATGGCCCGTTGTGTTTTAAAGCGAGTTCAAGCATGGCTTTGAGTTCCAGATCATCTTTCGGCGCCATGACAGTAAGATTAGGAATATGCCTTAAATAAGAAATGTCAAAGACTCCCTGATGTGTCGGGCCGTCCTCGCCAACTATGCCTGCCCTGTCAATCGCAAAGACAACAGGCAGGTTCTGGAGGCAGACATCATGGATTATCTCATCATAACCGCGCTGAAGAAAGGTGGAATATATTGCTACAACGGGCCTCAACCCCTGTACTGCGAGCCCTGCGGCGAATGTTACTGCATGAGGCTCTGCTATGCCGACATCATAAAATCTGTCAGGGAATCTTTTTTCAAAGCATTCAAGCCCTGTGCCTTCTCTCATTGCCGCTGAGACGGCAATGACTCTTTTGTCGTTTGCGGCAAGCTCAGTAATTCCTCTGCCGAATATTTCACTGTATGAAATGGCATTGGTGTCGCTTACAGAAGACCCTGTTTCTATTTCAAACGGCCCTACTCCGTGAAATATGCAGGGGTCTTTTTCAGAGAACTCGTATCCCTTGCCTTTTTTGGTGATGACATGGACTAAAGTGGGCTCTGTTGAGTTTTTAATATTTCTGAATGTCTCTATCAGCAATTTAATGTCATGTCCGTCTATGGGGCCTACATAGTTAATCCCGAGTTCTTCAAATAATATTCCAGGCAGAAAGAGCCCTTTCAAGGTTTCTTCTGCCTTCAGTGCAATCTTTGTAACCGGGCCTCCAAGCTTTGGAATGCCCTCAAGAAAAGATTTCGTTTCCTTTTTAAATCTCTGGTATAGGTCTCCTGTAAGCATCCTGTTTAGATACGCAGAGAGAGCGCCTACGTTTTTTGAAATTGACATCTCATTGTCATTCAGCACCACGATGAGATCTTTTTTCAGATGTCCGGAGTGGTTCAGCCCTTCAAACGCAAGGCCGGAAGTCATTGCGCCGTCGCCTATAACAGCAAGCACTTTAAACGTCTCGCTTTTTTTATCACGCGCCTCTATGATTCCAAGAGCTGCTGATATTGATGTTGAGCTGTGCCCTGTTCCGAATGCATCATGAACGCTCTCGTCTATCTTGGGAAACCCGGAAATGCCTTTATACTTTCTGATGGTTTCAAATTTTTCATATCTGCCCGTAATAAGTTTGTGCGTGTATGACTGGTGACCTACATCCCATACAATCTTATCAACAGGGGAATTGAATACATAATGAAGCGCCAGGGTAAGCTCTATAGTGCCGAGATTTGATGCGAGATGCCCGCCGTTAATTGATACGCGTTCTACTATTATCTCCCTCAGTTCTTCGGAGAGTTTGTTCAGTTCCTCAACCGGCAGGGCCTTCAGGTCATCAGGGGATTTTATTTTTTTTATGAGTTTCAACTTCTTCTCTCAAGCATGTACTCGGCAATCTCTCTTAAAGGCTCTGCCTTAGCTGAGAAATCTTTGATGGAAAAGACTGCCTCTGCTATCAGCTCTTCCGCCTTTTTCTTGGAAGATTCAATGCCGTATATTGAGGGATAAGTCATCTTCTTTTTCCTTACATCAGAGCCTGTGGTCTTGCCGAGTTCATCCGTGCTGCCCTCTATGTCAAGTATATCATCTATAATCTGAAAGGCAAGCCCGATGTTTTCTCCGTATCTTGTGATTGCGTTAAGGGAAGGTTTGCCACAATTTGCAAGGATTGCGCCTGCCCTTAAAGAGCCTGATATAAGCGCTCCTGTTTTATGTTTGTGAATAAAAGAAAGAGTCTCTTTGTCAGGCTCTGTATTCTCCGAGAGAAGATCCTGCGCCTGTCCTCCGACCATTCCATGAATGCCTGCTGTGAAGGCAATCTCTTTAATTGCCCTTATTAATGCCGTATTTTTGATGTTTCTGTTTGAGAGCGAATTCGCCATCATATAAAACGCTTCTGTAAGAAGGCCGTCTCCTGCAAGTATAGCCATTCCCTCTCCAAATACCTTGTGGTTTGTCGGCTTGCCGCGCCTTAAATCATCATTGTCCATTGCAGGAAGGTCATCGTGTATCAATGAATATGTGTGAATGAGTTCTATTGAGGATGCAAAGGCAAGTATGTCCTCAGAATCTCCATCGCACGCCTCATGCGCTGCAAGGCAGAGGATTGGCCTTATCCTCTTCCCGCCCGCAGACAGGGAATAAGTGATGGAGTCTCTTAAGACAGGCGGAATAAAATTCGGAGAAAAGTATTCTTTAAGAAATAAATCTACAAGTTCTTTTTTCTCTTTGAGATAGGCCTTGATGTCCATAGGCTATTATAGTATTTTCCTTTTAGAGTTTTGCTATTGCGTTTACTTTCTCTTCAATATCTGATTTTGTCGCCATGACGAACTTGTATTTCTCATTAATACTGCCCCATATATTTCCAATCTTTTCTTTGTACTCTCGGTCTGCAAGATGTTCTCCTTTATATTCAATAGCTATAATACAGCCAGTCTTTGTTTCAAGAATAAAATCAGGATTAAATGAATGGGGCAGATAACCCTGAATGTAAAAGCCATCCCTGTCTGAATTCCTGAACCACCATTTGATATTGGGCAAGTCATCAATAGCTTTAGCCAGACGGTATTCTTCATTATTCAACCTTCCGACCCTTTCGTAAATGCTTCTCTTAAATGTCTCAGGATGAGGATTGTAGATATCTAAAGATAGGGGGATGGCAAAAGATTGTTTTGAGTCAAGAGCCAATCGTTTTTCTTTGAGAAGCTTGTCAAACTGAAGTTCCGCATAGCTGTTAAGATAACTTTCAATGCTACGGGATATTTTATCCCTTAATGAAAATTTAAGCTGAAAAAGTTCCGCAACGGAATGCTTCTGTAATAATTTGCTGACAGCTTTTCTTATGTAGTCACGCACTTCTATTGCAGGGAGAAGTTCAAACCTGACCTTTGAAAGAAGCCATTTTATAAGGCTGTTTTCATTTTCGGTTGTGTAAGGATCAATCTCTTCTGATATTGTGATTGCTTCTCTTGTAATATCTCCTTCTTCATCAATATCAAGCTTGACGCCCTTTGCTTCAAGATTTGCGATTTCTGTTTCTAAAAAAACATATTTTTTAAGGCTGAAATTATCGCTAATAAGGGTGTTTTTATAAGACAGCCGTTTTATTACGCCGGAATCGTCCTTTACCGACAGATAGGGGATTTTTATATTCGATAATTTTGCCTTTACCGTGACAAGTTCTGCCTGTTTTCCCTGAATATTAATATCCTTTTCAGAATAGCCGTTTTCTATCATCCCTTTGATCACTGCATCGGCTGCTTTCTGAAACCGCTCGGCAGAGGTAAAAACATACGACTCATTAAGTTCACCCTGAGCCTTTTTCTTTGCATTTGGAAGGCGCAATATCCTTCCTATCAACTGCTCAACAGAGATGCTTGAGCCTATGTTAAATATCGATGCGAGCACATATGCAAATGAACAGTCCCAACCTTCTTTGATTGCATCACGGGTAATTATGTATCTAATCTGGCACAGCGGCGAGAAAAGATTTTCAACACCAAGGTCATCCTGCTTGCCGGTCTTAATCGCTATCTGATTTTCAGGCACTTTCAACTCATGAATCAGATAATCCTTTACCTGCTGAACGTGAATTTTCTTTTCGCTCTCTTTTTCCTGCTCTGCCTGAATAAGCACAATCGGTCGTATATATTCACCGGATGATTTCTCAGCCTTTTGCGCAATCCCTTCAAGGTCGTCTCTTTGTTTTTGGGCTGCCTGAAGAGTTACCTCCCAGTGCGTCTCATTTTTCAGATTGATCGGAAGCTTAAC
>DOHC01000016.1 GCA_003535475.1 Nitrospiraceae bacterium | reverse complement strand
CTCTGTTTGAGGGCTTCCTGTTAAGCCATGAATAATAACCGCTTGCTGATATCTCCACAATAGACGACAAAGAAACGGCGCTCAATACCTGAGCCGCTGCCTCTTTATCATCGCGCTCCTCGCTGCGGCTTTTTTAATGTGTCACGCTCCATTTCAATTTCAGTGAGCAGCCTCTGTTTACTGTCTGCCTCTGCAAGCTTGCCTGCCTTGCACGCCCTCACCAGGTTGCTCACGGTTGATGGAGCCGCCGGTAACTGCCTCCCTGCCTCAGGTATTGATAACCCTCCCTCTATCACAAGTTTTACTGCCTCCTGCCTAAATTCCTTTGTGTACTTTCCATACGGTATTCTCTCCATCCTGACACCTCCGTTAAGTTATTTTACTCAACTTTGGTGTCCACTTTTTCCAGCTTGCCTCGAAATCAATTTCTAGTGTTTTGTTCTTTTCCGACATTACTTGGCTATCGATAAGCGATCCTGTAATCAAAGGTTTATGGGCGCATCCAAACAACGAAATTACGACAAGTAAAAGCAAGACAGTTTTAGTGAACACAATCACCCCCTGTCTGTAATATCATTCGTATAGCATTATTTTTTATGCCGTATCGTCATTTCTGAATGATTTTATTTCAAAACCTTATTTACAATCCTCACAATCTACCTGTGAATCTCATTAATGCCCTTTGGCGCCTTAATTAATTTTATCCTCCCAGGCTCCATCGCCGCAAGCTTCAGATAGCCTTCCCTGACCTTCTTATGAAACTTAATGTCTTCAAGTTCAAGCCTGTCCCTTTTATTTATTTTTTTGTTTCTCATAAGACCTATCTCAACATCAAGGTCAAGAAGAATTGTTAAATCAGGCCTCATTCTGCCTGTTGCAATCCTGTCAAGAGAGTCTATCAGCTTAAGGCTTATGCCCCTGCCGTAGCCCTGATATGCGACAGTAGAATCGCTGAACCGGTCTGTTATAACAATTTCCCCCTTGTTGAGCGCAGGGGCAATTTTTTCTTTGATATGCTGAATCCGCGCTGCATCATAAAGCAAAAGCTCTGCCATATAATCCATTTTGTCATGTTTAGTTGAAAGCAGAACCCTTCTTATCTCCCTGCTTATCGTAGTGCCTCCTGGCTCTTCAGTAAGCACTGTGTCATATCCTTTTTTTCTGAGATATTCAGAAAGCAGCCTTGCCTGCGTGGATTTTCCTGTCCCCTCTATGCCTTCAAGAGAGATAAAAATTCCCTTTTTCAGCTTTTGTTTTCTGCCTTTCATTTTGAATACACCTCTTTGAGCTGCGTAAGCATCTGAAATATCTTTAATGCCTCCTCAATGTTCCTTGAGCCTGTGCCGCATGACGGCGTAAGGATTATCCTTGAAAGAATAAGGTCTGATGAGATTGCCTTGGACATCTTTTCTATCTTCAGGTCAAACTGCCTTTTTATTGAACCAAAAGTTTCACGCCTTATAGCATCTGTTGTAGGCACAATCCCCCATGCAAGGCAGCCTCCTCTTTCAAGGAATCTGTCAACATCACTGCGATACATCAGGAGCGTGTCAAAATACCCGTAGGCATCAAAGTTCAGGATATCTATGCCTGTTCCCATCACAGAAGGCCAGTCGGCATTGCCGCAGCAGTGTATGCCTGAAATGCCTCCATTGTCTTTTATGGTATCTGAAGCCTCTCTTATAAGCCTCATTGCATCATCAGAGTTTACGCCAAGATAGGCGGTGCTGCCGAGGGCAGAGAGTATCGGCTCATCAAGAAATATAATCACATTATCTGCAAACTGCTTAAGCATGCCTATCTGCCATCTGATCTTTGCCTTAAGAAGCATAAGCGCTATTTCCCTGAGTTCCTCATCAAAATAAACCAGCCTTCCGTCAGCGTCTTTGAGCCCGAGCGTAAAGGTCAGAGGCCCTGTTACATGCCCCTTGAGAAACCTAAAGGGCGCTTTAATCATTTTGAGGAATGTATGAAGCCCTCTTCCATAATCATCAGAGATTGCAATCCTGCTGTCATCAGTGCATGACTCATAGAACCTTTCAAGCTCATCGCTTTTGTTTCTTTCGATCCAGACCAGTTCTTTTTCTGCATCTATCCTGATATAAGGCATTCCTTCTGAGTACTGAGGTATCATCCACTCCCTGAAGGACATCTGGGGAAGCTGGGGCCAGAAAGGGATGTCGAAAGTTTTTAGGATGAGCCTGCATGCCTCTTCAGCATCCTTGTGCGGAAGGCTTCCGATCCCTGTTGTTGAGAATGGTTTTGGCAGCATTTAAGAATGATACATTATTGCTTAAAGTTGTTTCAAATGAATAGAGGCTAATAAGGCTCGGTAGTTTGACATCGGGATAATCTTTCAGATACACTTCCTCCACGAAAAAGATATGCTTTCTTTTCATTATTTTGCTGATTCCTGTGTTTGCCTCTGCCCATCAGGGCAAGACTGATTACAGAGGCGGGCATAAGTGTTTTAGAAACTGTGATGAGTGGGGATTGGAGAAGAGAGGATATCATTTCCACGATAAAGACTGGAAGCCGGNNAAAATGGGAAATCCTATCAAAGAGGTTCAGCCTGAATCAACTCTTCAAGCAGAACCCGTCGCAGAAACATCGGCTGTAATTCCTCCGGAACAAACAAAGCAGGAGACAAAAGAACCTGAGACGAGACCTGTAGAACATAATCCTATTGTGACGATATATGAGGAAAGCATCCTGCCATCCCATGCTATTCTGCTTTTAGCGCTTACTTTGTTGCTGATAGTAGTTCTGTTCTTTGTGAGGAGAAAGGAAAAGAAGAATTAAGAAAATATCAAAAGGGGTTAAGGAGTCTGACAATAAAACTCTTGAGTCCTTAATTCTGCTTGACAGGGGCGAAATTTATTGATAGCATTCTTTTATGGAAGTTCCGCTTAAGATAGTTTTAAAGGACATCTCCCCTTACGAGGACGTCATAGAAGCCGAGGTGAGGGATCTTGCAGCCAAACTGGGAAAATACTTTCCGGGGATTATAAGCTGCAGGGTCACTGTAGAGAAGCCCCACAAGCACCATCACACAGGCAGTCTCTATAGGGCTACGGTTCTTCTCACAGTGCCAGGGAAGCAGATATCTGTGAACCGTGAACATCCGCTTCACAAAAGCCATGAAGACATATTCGTTGCAGTCCGCCATGCCTTTGACGATGCCGCCCGCCAGATGGAGGAATTCTCGCTCGTCTGGCATAAGGATGTTAAAGGCCATGACACATTGCCCCATGGTGTTGTAGCCAAACTCTTTCCCGATGGCTACGGTTTTATCGTATCATTCGGCGGAAGGGAGATATACTTCCACAAAAATAGCGTGCTTGATGGTTTTGAGAAGCTTAAGATAGGGACAGAGGTTCGCTTTCACGAAGAGGAAGGAGAAAAAGGCCCGCAGGCAAGCACTGTCAAGATAGTGAGAAAAGCCCATCTCCACCACCGCAGGCACTGATAAGACCGGAACGCTCAAACGCACCGGCATCTTAAAATACAAAAATCCTCATGCCCCGAATTTTATGTAGTTCTCCCAGTAACCAAGCAGTTCCTTTGTAGCCTTAATGTCTCCGAGACAGTACCTTGCAATATCAAGATACCTCTTATCCGCAAACAGGTTTTTAATATCATATCCTGTAATGCCTTCTTCTTTCGGGCTTTTTATGCCGAATGTCTTGCACCACATATCAAGGCTGAACCTGCGCCTTGATGCACCGTAAAAAGTAAGTTGGTCAAGGAGGTCTATGTGGCTGCCGTTATACCTGTTGGGCATCAGGTCTTTTGTAGGTTTTATCTTATGAACAGCAGAGCGGATTAGAATGAACGGGCAGTCAAATCCCCTTCCATTGAATGTGATAATCTCCTTATAGCTTTTAACCGTGCTCCAGAATTTTTCAAGAATTTCCTTTTCTGTGCCTGTTTCAAATTTTATCCCGTTCTCTTCAAAGGGAGCAAGTTGTGTTTCAGGCGACTGGAAATATACCGCGCCTTTGTCTGTATCAGGGTTAAGAATGCCTATGGTGATGACTTCGCCTGTTAAGGGATAGAATGAAAGGCTTTCCTTGACATCCTTAATATCATCGTCTGTCTCTGCCCAGCGAAGCAGGTATTCCTGCGTGCTCTTGTCAAGGGAATCAAAGTCTTTGCCGCTTGTCTCTATGTCAAAAATTATACGGGACATCACGATCAAATATAGTGTCAGTTATTAGTGTCTGTGTCAGCAAATTTTTACTGACACTATTCACTGACACTGTCAATTATGCTGCTTTGGGTAGTTCCTTAAAAACCTTCCATGTTTTAAGAAGGTCTATTGCCCTCTGGAGTTGAATATCTTCTTTTTCGCTGACCTCCAGTGGCGCTGTCTCCTCAGGTGTCTTTGGCTTTTCCTCAAGCTGGTCGTTTTTGAGATGCCTTTCAAGGTCCTTCTCTCTTACCACAGTATGTTCTTTCGCGCCATTTTTCTGTTCCAGCTTCACAATAATATCAGGAATAATTCCTGTTGATTGAATAGATATGCCTTTAGGTGTATAGTAGCGCGCTGTTGTAAGTCTTAACCCTGAGCCGTCGCTTAGAGGCACAACGCTCTGAACAGAGCCTTTTCCAAAGGTCTGCACCCCGAGTATGACAGCCCTGTTCCAGTCTTTAAGCGCTCCTGCAACAATCTCTGAGGCGCTTGCGCTTCCCTGATTTACAAGGACAATCATCGGGATAGCGCTGAAGATCTTTGCCTTCTTTGCTTCCTGCTCAGAAACCTTGCTGTCTTCTGTCTGATACTCTGCTTTTTCACCGCTC
The DNA here is from genome assembly GCA_003535475.1 of Nitrospiraceae bacterium. Taxonomy (GTDB): domain Bacteria; phylum Nitrospirota; class Thermodesulfovibrionia; order Thermodesulfovibrionales; family UBA1546; genus UBA1546. The sequence goes on along the minus strand of DOHC01000016.1, from coordinate 1,383 downwards.
CTGCCCTTTATGGACACAACAACCTTGCCTGCCGGCAGAAACTGGCTTGAAACATCAACAGCGCTGTTTAAAAGTCCGCCCGGATTGTTCCTGAGGTCAAGGATAAGGGAAGTTATATTCTGCTTCTCAAGGTCAGAAAGGGCGGCTTCAAGATCATACGCAGTGCGTTCCTGAAACTGGCTTAACTTCACATAGCCGATATTATTTTCTATGACCTTGGATTTCACGCTCTTCACTTTTATTACATCTCTCACAATCGTGAAGTCTTTTGTATCTTTCCAGCCCTCACGTATAATCGTAATTGCTACGGAAGTGCCTTTTAGCCCGCGCATCTTGCTGACAGCGTCATGCAGCCCCATATCTCTTGTTGACTCTCCATTGATCTTTATTATTTTATCTCCTGCCTTTATCCCTGCATTATAAGCCGGCGTATCTTCAATAGGAGCTATTACGGTCAGAACCCCATCCTTCAGTCCTATCTGTATCCCGATTCCTCCGAACTCGCCTTTTGTGTCAAGCTGCATATCCTTATATGCCTCCGGAGGCATGAAAGCTGAGTGAGGGTCAAGCGAATTAAGCATTCCTTTTATTGCACCGTAGATCAAATCTTTTGTCTTTGCCTCTTCCACATAATTCTTCTTAACAATAGAAAGCACCTCTGTGAATACCTTAAGATACTCATAACTGTCGCCCTCGGCGCGCATGCTCCCGATTGACAGCCTGCCTATAAAGACGCCGCCCAAGGCAACTGTCAGAATAATCACCCAAGTTAAAATAAGTCTTTTGTTTTTCATTATCTCTTTAACCCTCTCCTTAAATCCTGCCTTCCCCTTACAGCTGCCAAAAAACTATCTCTTCTTTAACCACTGCATAGGGTCCAGCGGTTTCCCCTTATATCTTACCTCAAAATACAGGCCCGGCGCATTCAGGGTTCCTGATTCCCCGACCTTGCCTATGGCCTGCTGTCTTTTTATTATATCTCCAACCTTATAAAAAATCTCGGCTAAATTTGCATACAGGGTATGATAGCCTTCCCCATGACTTATTATAACAAGCTGGCCGTAACCTTTGAACCAATCGGCAAATACGACTTTACCGCTATGCACTACCTTTGCTGAGGTATTGTCATCTGCTTTGATATGTATGCCGTTTCTGAATACCGGCGTGTTGAACTGAGGGTCTTTCTGCGCCCCGTACGGGATTACAACCTTCCCGTTTACAGGCCAATCCAGCTTCCCCTTCAGATTGTGAAAGCCCTTTGCGGCATATGCCTCAACTTCCTCAGAACGCCTTATTATCTCCATAAGCCTGTTGGAAGCCTCTTTTAATTCCTTCAGCATTTTTTCGTAAGAAGATTTTTCCTTTCTTACAGAGGACAGAAGC
>DOHC01000248.1 GCA_003535475.1 Nitrospiraceae bacterium | reverse complement strand
CTTTTATCTGTCATTCCGTGCTTGACACGGAATCCAGTCCTTTTTTCATCTGGATTCCCGCTTAAGGACTGCGGGAATGACAATAATAGTTATGTTTTTTACTTCTACTGTTTACTATTTACTGTCTACCTTTTTATCTATCCCCATTGCCCTGAGGATCGGCATCATCGGGCACCAGTTTGTAAAAGCCGATTGCAATAGATTCAGTCCCATAAAAACGGTCAGTATGAGCCATTTAGGTGAATGCACCTGTGCCAATGCAAGGCTTACCAATACCATGAAACCTGCCATCCCCCTGAGTATCCTTTCCATCATCTTACACCTCCACTGTTTTCTGCATGAAGTCCCTTTAAAAATATCTCATCTGTAGATTTTGTCAGATATTCTTTTGGGTTTACCTTTGTAATCTGCGAACCCTTCCTTATCGCCCATATAAGAAGCCATATCAACACAGATGAATAGAGAATCGCAAAGCCATACTGCATATATGGATTATCCTGCAGAAGTTCAAGCATATTCTTTTCCTTCATAAACCCCCTCGAGAAAAAGAATTCATCTATCCTGTCCTGATACAATGAATAAGGAAGATATCCGAGCATAAAGCCGGGCAGCGCTGTCAGGCCTGTAAGATATGCCATCCCCAATCTTGAATATGTCCTTATTTCGCATCCTAACATGAGAACACTTCCAATCCCAAGCAAGGGTCCTCCAATCAAATGCCCCAGATGAAATCCCCACTTATACCTTCCTGCCTCTACTACTATCGGCACATCCCACCCTAAGACTATCCATGTGAAAAGTATTGTCAGGTTAAACATTATTATCGCAACAAGGAGCCCTGCAAAGGGCATCATTCCTGTAAACATGGTCTGCGTAATCTTTGCGACCTTCATTGCCTCAAAGTGTTTTGGTTTCATCAGAAGGGACTTCGGAGACATAACAGCGCACTCTGTTCCAAAGCCGGATTTGGCAATGCCAAAGCCCACAAGAAACCCGATAAGCCCTTTGAGAAAAATCTCAAACCACGGGAGTCCGCCAATGCTGTTCGGCGATTCACCTTTAACCGCTGTCCAGACAACCGATGCGATTAATAAGAGGAAAAAAGCGGTAAAAATAAGCCGCACTGGGTAATTATAAGGCTTATGTTCAGGATCATAGCTCAGTGTCTCTGTCTGATATTCAAGTTCAAGGCATTGATGGACTGTAGCCTTTACCTCATGATGCTTCATAAATCCCCCGGCATTCATCTTTGCCATTAACATAAAGGCAAGATATGCAAAAGGGATGCTTACAATTGCCACCACAATAGAGGTAAGGCTCATGCCCGGTATCCCTCCGAGATAATGCCATGCTGTGCATCCTTGCGCAAGCCTTGTGCCAAAACCGAAGATTATGCCCCCGATAAAGGCAAGTATAGCAACACGCAAAGGATATTTCACCCATGTCTTACGTTCACGCTCTATAAGTGCTACGGAACAGCCGCCGATAATTATTCCCATCACTATCCAGTGAATATCTGCGCTGTAAGTCCTTGCAATGAGATCTGTCTTTGTAATATTCTCCTCAAGGGTGGCAAACATCTTTGCAAGTCCTGTTGTTATCGGTATTGGAGTCTCATATTTAAGGAAGTATAAAACCTCTGCAAGCCCGACAAGAAAACCGCCCCATACAAATGACCACGGTTTTGTAAGTATATTTCTCATTTGTTATTTCTCCAGCGGATAATTTTTTGCGGCAGCCTTGTTTATCACGCCCTTCATCGCTTCTCCGCCGCGGTAATTTTTAATCCATGCGGAATAACCAAATGCCATTGCATGGGCGTCATAGCCCAGCGTCCTTAATGCGACTATTGGAAGATTTTGCAGTGGTCCTGCAGCACATACAAGAATTATCTTTTTGTCTTTTGGAAGCCTCTTAAGGTTTTCGGATTTTAAAACCTCATTATACGGTATGTGAATCGCCCCTGGAATATGCCCTTTCTTATATTCAGATGGATTGGGTCTGACATCCACGATAAGAAAGTCCTTCTGCTCTGTTTTTATCCACATATAGACTTCATCGGCACATCATTCATTTTCTTTGCAGTGTCATCCTGTGCAAAGACAGGCAGCGCTGCTGCAATTGTAATGGCTAATACAATCAGGCCTTTCAAAAAACTTTTCATTGTCTCTCCTCCTTCAATCCTTAATTTTTAACTTCTAACTTTAAACTTTTTCAGGGGCACGCCCCTGAGTGATTTAGTCTCAGCCTATTCCGCTTCTAAAATCCTTTACATCTTTAAGCACATTCTTAAGTTTTATGCCGAGTTGTTCTGCTATAGCCTGCCACCCCTTTCCTGATTTCCTCATTGTCACAATGTCCTTATAAGGTTTCTTTGAGAGATTGGATATAACAATTATCGTGACTGCATCTCCCGGTGAAAACTCCTTAAGCAGGGCTCCGATAGTTGCCGGCTTTTGAGCTTCAAAAAAGTACGCCTTAGTCTTTTTCTCAAACATTTTGAGATTCTTTGACTGGCGCTCGTTAATCTTTCTTACTACCTTCTCTAATTCTTCAGACTCCGACAGTCTGCCTGCAAATGAAGTCATAGGCAATAAAAATGTAAATACGAGAAACAGGGTTAAAACTCTTTTTACAAACATTATTTCAGTCCTCCTTTAAACAGCCATCCCTGCAATAAGGTAATGAGGGCCGGGATATATATTATTGTCATTACGGCGCTTAAAAGCATCATGCTCACAATGAAGGCGCCTACAGTGATATAAGGCGTCAGCGGCGCAAAGAGCATTACAGAGAATGCTGATGCAAAAAGCACTGCATTGCGCATTATCCCCTTGCCGGGCCTTGCAGCAGTCCACAGCAAGGCGTTTGTAATAGTTTCGGAGTTTGGTTCGCTTTGAGCCTCCGCCATCCTTTGCTTGAACCTGCTTATGAAATGAATTGCAAAGTCAACCGCCATGCCTAAAGATAACGTGGAGAGGACAGATATCGGCATGTCAAAGTCCTTGCCCATGAATCCGATGACGCCGTAGATGAGAATAATGGTGAACACAAGAGGGATATATCCCACAAATGCCCATCTGAACGAATGAAAGTTAAAGCGAAGGATTACAAACACCACGATGAGTGCGATGGTGAAACCTATGACCATATCCCACAGGACTTCCTCGTTCCATACAAGGTTGAAGTATGCCGTGCCCGCCGGTTTCAGATTCATTGGCATAGGGTTTGCCTTTTCATATTCATTGACTGCGGCAATGACATCGCGCATTGCCTGAGCGTCCCATGTCTTGAGCTGTAACCATATATTTGCCTTCGCAGCCTGATAGTCGATTACATTGTCCAAGTCGGCAGGCTTTGCGGACATACTGAACAGAAACAGATACTGCCCGATTGCCGCCTTTGAATCCGGAATAGAGTCATATTTGGGATCATCGTCATGGAGGACGCGGTTGATCCTCTTGACATAATCGACAACGGATGTGGTTTTCCCTACAACAGAAAGTTTTTCGATATGCCTCTGGAGCCCATCTATGTATCGCATAGCTTGCGGTGTTTTTATGAAATTTTCTTCCTGAGAGGTCGCTACAATATAGCCGAGTGATGTGCCGCCGAGGGCTCCGTTCATCACGCTGTCGGCGACCCGGATGTCGCTCTTCTCTTTGAACCAATCCACCATATTGTTATTCACCACGGTCTTGCTTATGCCGAAGACGGCTATTACAAAAAGCGCAACGCCGACGAGGACAACAGTTTTGGGCTTATGAGCGCCGAGACGGGCAAGGTTTTTCAGGAATTGTGATGTCTTGCTTGAAGAAATGTCTTCGCCTTCGGAAGCTTTATCTAACTTTTCCTCTTTTACAAAGGTAAACATTGCAGGGATAAAGCTGAAGCTTAAAACCCTTAACATCACGGTGCCAAACGCAATAAGTCCGCCAAAGACCTTGACAGGGATAATGTTCATGAATAAAAGCACGGCAAAGCCTGCTGCGGTTGCCAGCGCTGTGTATCGCACAGGCCGGCCTACCGCGTGCATCGTCTCAATTATCGCTGTCTTTTTGTCTCTCTTTTCCTTATAGCGGAAGTAAAACTCATTAAAGATGTGTATGCTGTCTGTAGCTATGGCCATCAAAAATACAGGGGCCATCGAACTCATTATGTGGATAGGGAATCCGAGAGCTATCAGCATGCCCATGCTCCAGACAATGCTCATCATTGCATCCATCATCAGCGCAACAGAAAGAAAGAGATCTCTGAACATAAGATACCTGACAAGAAGCATGACCACCCCTGCAATCGGGGCAAAGATTGCTATGAGTTTGAACATATCGGAGCCGAAGGTATCCCTTGCTACAGGGTCGCCTACAATGTAGTATTTCTCATCGCCTTTTTCTTTCTTTACTACCTCTCTGATTTTGTCTGCCACTTCTTTGCCATTTGCGCCCTTTTCGAGCGGCACATAAATGGCCGTTGTTTTTCCGTCTTTAGAAATAATTCGGTTAATAAACAGAGAATTTTCAAAGAGCATTTTTCTTAAATGTTCAACCTCTTTATCGGTTTTAGGAACTTCGGTCATAAGAGGAGCTACCCTCAGCATTCCCTTTTCTGCCGTAACATTTGTGATAGTCGGAAAGCTGTTTACATCTCTTGCTGCAATGCCCTTGAGCTTCAGTATCTCATCTGTTATTCTCTGGACTTTGCCGAGCGTTTCTTTATTCAGAACACTTTTTTCTTTTACTATTCCTAAAACTATCATATCCTCATAGAGCGCAAATGTCTTATCAACCTCATCATTCCATACTCTTACATCCGATGTCTCGGGGAGCATGTGTTTGGGATTAGTATCCGTTTTCATCTTTGGAAACTGTGTCATGAAGGCAACCGTAATAATGATTGAAAGAATCACAACCAGTTTTGGATGATTGACGGAAAACTCAACAAGTGAAAATTTTTTCATAAATGTTCCTCCTTACTGTCATTCCGTACTTGATGCGGAATCCAGAAAGATGCTTATGGTTAATGCTCCTGGATTCCTGCTTCCGCAGGAATGACGGAAATTATAAATAGCATAAAAATATTCAAATATTTGCATCTTATTTACTTTCAAAAAGTTAGATTCATATCGGCCTGAACAACAACCTCTTTGTAATATTTTGCCGGGTCGGCAGGTTTAACACCATCTACCAGATCACTCGGCGTCATTTCAAATAATGACAAATTTAGTGGACAGGCCAGAATCGTTGCACCTTCTGCTATCAGCATTATGAAAAGGTCTTCAACAGACGGCAGATTCATCTCGTCCATCTTCTTCATCACTGCATCGCCGGCCTCTTTTGGCATATCAGGCAGGCACTTTAGCTGATTTACCTTATCTTTATGAACAGCATTAATTCCCCTTGAGCCGAAAAATATAGTTACCTTCGAGCCTTCCCTGAGAAGACTTAATGCAGTCATGAGGGCATTGTATACCTGACAGAGTTCATCATGAAAGCACATAATAGAAACATTCTTGATTATCTTTGTCATAGCGTTCTCCTCATTTGTCTTAACTTATACATAACGTCATAAATCAACAACGTCATTCCCCGACTCGATCNNGATTGTCCGGTCAAGCCGGACAATGACAAACTCATTACGACTTCTGTCGCTGTGTATAACCACATCTACGGCCAGTTACTCAATCCATGCTTTATCTTCCAGAGAAAATATCTCTCAAATGCGATTTTGCCCCATTTGAAAGCAATGCCCTCTTTTAGCGTCGACTCCTGCCTCGGCGGAAGCAAGGGCTTTGCCCTCATCAATGCTGCGGTATTCCCCATATCCATAAGGCACAGGACATCCATCTCGTAAGATGCCGGCGCAGGGCTTCCTGAAATCTCTGCGGCTATGCTGTAAGCGGCGGTCTTTGCCATCTTAACTGTCATAAAACCTGTCTTTGGAACGCCTGTCGGGACAGGCGTCTGCTCGGGCGGCGCTATTGCAACTGCAACGCCGGCAGCAAAAATATTTTTGTGTTTTGTATGCCTGCATCTGCTGTCAACAGGGATAAAACCTCTGGAATTTCCAAGATGCGCTACAGCAGGAACGCCTTTCATAGCAGGCGCAAACATTGCAAGTTTATGCGGTATCTTTGAACCGTCCTTAAGTCTCACTTCAGCAGGCACAAATTCTTCAACAGCAGCATTTGTTATAACTTTTATATCCCGCTTTGCGAATTCATCTTCCATAATTCTCTTTGAATTTCTGAGACCTCCTATGCCGAAATGACCGATGTAAGGCTCTGAGGTTACAAAGACAATCGGCGCCTTATGCCTTATTTTCATCCTGCGGAGTTCATAATCTATCTCAAATGCATATTCATAGGGAGGACCAAAACAACTCACTCCCTGGACAGAACCTGTAACAATCGCACCGGGTTCTTCAAGGAATCTGTTCCATGCCTTATTTGTTTTTCCTGCCTGCTCAAGTGTGAAAATACATTCTGTGTGCCCTTTGTCAGGACCAAGGCCCAGAACTTCTTCAAAGGCAAGAGAGGGGCCTGTTGCAATAACAAGATAATCATAAGGAATTTCTTTTGACGCTGTGACAATCTTTGAAGGCTCCGCATCCACACCTTTAACTTCTTCATTGATAAATGTTATGTCTTTCCTTTCAAGTATCGGCTTTAACGTCACAGTTATATCATCTGCCTTTCTCCATCCCATCGCAAGCCACGAAAGAGAGGGGATAAATACAAACTTATCCATATTGCTCAGAAGGGTTATGGCTGCTGTTTTGCCAAGAAGCCGTTTCAGTTCAAAAGCTGCCGTGAGGCCGCCAAATGAACCGCCTAAGATTACAATCTTTGCCATGTTACCCTCCGTTTTAAGCTCTCAGCAATCAGCTTTAAGGGAGTTTTTATTTCTGAACGCTGAAGGCTCATAGCTATTTTTAAAACATTCCCACTACCTTATCAGCATCAGCCATAAGGTCAACAAAACTGTCATAGCCTGTTTCCCTTACACCCTTTTCTATGCCGGCGCCTTTGAGCCCTCTCAATTTTAAGTCATCCTCAAGAACGTATGCTGTCCCGCAAAAACCTTCAAGCCTTTCCTTCTGCGCAAAATAAACACCATTCTGTATTAAGAAAAGGTCAGCAGCCATATCCCGCGCAAGCTTTACTCCTCTTTTCCCATCCGCTGTGTCATGACCGCTTTTAACTATTACAATCATATTAACCTCCGTTAAAATATCATTGTTGCTTTTGCTTCTTTAACTATCTCGGCTATTTCTGCTCCGCTCGTGACCTTAACGCCTTCAACTATATCTTCCGCCTCAATATGTTGACCCCTGATTGATTGTTTATCCGCATAGACCTCAACTCCCATATCAATGCAATCCTTTAATGCGCCTTCAAGGTTTGTAAAACCCGTTCCCGTATCGTCCTGCCCGATTTTTGCAAGAAGAACACCGCCGTCAACCAAAATAAGACTCACGGCGAGTTCATCTGCAGCGCCTCCCATTGCATGCCTTACAGCCTCTGCTGCATTTATGTCGCCGTAGGGCGCTTTCCTGAGTATCATTGCAATCTTTGACATATAACCTCCCTATTTATTTCCTGTCATTCCTGCCCCGTATCAAGTACGGGATAAACTCCAGCAGGAATCCAGTCCTTAACTTTCTCTGGACTCCCGCCTTCGCGGGAGTGACGCTTTCGAGGCTGTTTATTGGAATTTGATCATTTGACACCACTGATTTCATGCTCCCAAATTCAGCCATACATCACTCTCTCCCATCGTATTAAAAAGTCCTTTAAGAGAGCCGACTTCAGCCCCATCCAGATAATCATCTTTCGCTGCACGGCGAAAATTCACGCATCCGCCTCAGAGATAAACCTTCAGTCCTTTTTGTACCAGCCTTGAAAATTCCTCCTCTGCATTCGGGATGCCTTTTGCCTTTTGCTTTCGCAGGAAGCAGTAAACCCCGTCTCCTGATGCGATAAGATTAACCGTATGCCCTTTGCCCAGAGCAGATTCCGCAATTCCGATTGCAGTCACTGTGTTTTCATATGAATACGGAGACGTTGATAAAAGCAGTGTAAATGTCTTTCCCATACCCCCTCCTTATATTCAAATATAATAATATTTGAATATATTGTCAAGAGAAAAAATATTTCTCAGGCAAGGCTCAGAAAATATCCAGCCAGACTTTTATGGCTGTAGCAGAGATAATCAGCGCAAGAATCCATCTTAAAATTTCTGTTTTGGTTTTTTTGCCTATAACGCCGCCTGCCTTTGCTGAGGAAAAAGCTCCCAGTATAAGCGGCCATGCCATAGAGAACGGCACCTGACCTGTTGCCGCTTTCCCGATTAAGCCTGCTGTTGCTGAAAAAAGTCCGATAGCAAGCGTGCTCCCAAGAGCGACTCTCAAAGGAATTTTTAACACATATAAGAGTATAGGTATTGTTATAAATGCCCCTCCCTGTCCTACCATACCTATTAAGAAACCGATGAAGACTCCTATGATGGCAGCTGCCGGTTTATTAAAATCAACCTTCTCTTCTGTAAGCTCGTCGCGGTCGTAGCTTCTCGGCATAAGCATCATTGCGGCGGCAATAAGAGCAAGTATGGCAAAGATAAATAGTATGGGTTTGTCAGGGACAAGTTTTGATATAAGCGCTCCGGCAAGAGAGGATGCAAACAGCGAGGCGCCGAGCGTTAACACAAGCGGTTTATTGACAAGCCTGTTCTCATGGTAATAAAACATTGCTGAAAGA
>DOHC01000054.1 GCA_003535475.1 Nitrospiraceae bacterium | reverse complement strand
GAATAAGAATAAAATAGATGCGAGAACGCAAGAAATGTAAATGGCCAGTCTTGGTTTTATCATTTATAGGAATAATGAAACAACGTTACTTCCCTGTTTTTACCACAGCTTTGCCCTCAAAAAATTCCGATGCCTGCTGAGCCTTTCCTTCTGTGACTTCCTTTACCTTGACGCTTCTTGTCTTTATGCCTATATCTTTTGGCTTAGTTTTTACCTGATAAACACCGCCTTCTTCTTTCAAGTCTAAATCTCCAAGCTGGGAGGTGCTTGTATAGACGGCAATGCTTTCCTCTCCGAATGGCGGGTTTACCTCAAGTTCAAACCTGTCATTTCCTGATGGAACTTCATAAATAACACCGCCGTTAAAGTAGTTATCCTTCCTGTAAGGGTTTGGTAAAATCTGAATAAGGCTTCCGGTTGTCTCCTTATAGATGACCTTTGCATAAAACGGCTTGTTGCCTTTTATGTAAATCTTAATCTTATCGCCTTCCCTATATTCTTTTTTGTCTGTCCAAACGTTGACGCTTAAAGGCGCAGAGGGGTCATCAAGAACCCCAGAAACCTTTTGCATCGCTTTTTCATCAGGTATTACATTTGCCTTTATCTTTACCTTATAGCACTTGCCCAATGACGGGTCTGTGTACCAGCCCTTTTCAATTACTTTATCAACCGCAACTGTAGCGTTGTTATAAGCCTCGATGATGTCTTTAACCAACTGCGAGTCTTTTACCTTTGTTTCGCCCTTGATATAAGTAGCGGCATTCTTTGCCGCCTTATCCTTTGCATCGGTCATTGCAGCATGCTCTGTCTGCTTCATTGATTTATCCTCGCCCATGCACGCATAGCCGTCTGATTCAATAATGGTGGACTGCGCGGCGAACACGTTAGAGAATATAAAGAGGCTTAAAAAAAATGGAATGAATATTTTTATCATAATTTTTCTCCTTTTTTTATTCTTTATATTTTACCCCTCTCCATGCAATATAAACGGCGCCCAGTAAAATGGATTGGGGTATTTTGGCTTGATTGCATTTCTCGCAAGTCTCAATGCCTCTGCCCTGCTCTTGCCTTCCTTAAGATAACGGTAAAAGGTCTCCATATATTCAACTGTCTCATTTGATGCAACTTCCCAGAGACTTACCAACACGCTTCTTGCGCCTGCATGGTGGAATGCCCTCGCAAAGTTAGCAACCCCTTCGCCTTCCATTATTTTGCCCTTGCCTGTAACACAGGCTGAAAGAACCACCAAATCAGCATCGAGTTTAAGGTCAAGCACTTCGCTCATGGTCAAAAATCCATCATCCTTTGTCTCATTTTCGACTTGACCAAGTATTATAAAGGGTTCTTTTATCCCCTGCACTTTTCCGGGCAGGTCGGCGTGAGTGGCAAAATGTATGTAACGGTAATCTTTAAGATTTGTTTTCCGAAAATTAGTCTCATTTGCATTGATATTTAAAAGCACATCAGGTGGTTTCGCTTCAATATTAAAGAGTTTTGCAATTGACTTAACCTCTTTTTCAGTCTCTAAAAGAGGGGCATATTCAACTTCCTCCCATTTAATCTTATCACCTTCTGTTTTATCTGCTTTCGGGATTATTGTGATTCCTCTATAAGCATACTGAACTGGATTTTTTGCTATGAGTGTTTCCTGCGTCTTACCCTGTTTGTATGCTATATATCTTGGGTCTTCCTTGTGATATATAGGATTCCCAACGGCAAACAGAGGGTTTTGTGCATTGGATGATTTCAAAAAACGGTTCAGTGAAAGCACTGTTGCAGATTGTGTATAGGTTATTTTCCATCTGTCTCCTGTATAAAGGCTGTCTCTGTAATCCTTACCTTCTTTTATAACCAGTGCCTCAAATGGAAGCAGTCCGAGAATTCCGTCAGGAACAATGATTATGTTTTTGTCGGATTGAACATCCTTTAATGCCCCGTTCAATAAAAAATTGTATAGTTTGTGTGCTAAGGCGATGGAGAATTTATCTTTTGTCTCAGGATTCTGTAAGGGAAGCATAAACTCATTAACGAGGGCCTCTATCTCTTTCTTGCCTTTAGGTATTTTTATTACCTTTTCAACCCCGCCTTTCTTTACTCTGAATAGATAAGTCGCATCATCAGTAATGGCGTATTCAAGTAATACTTCCTTGTCTTTTAACGGTAACTGTTCTGCAAGGATTGGTTTCGGATAATTAAGAGCCGCATACATAGGATATTTTTTTCTGAAAACTGAAATTAGATAATCAAGTTCTTTTTGAAGATTCTCCCTTCGCTTGACTAATTCCTTAAATGCCTCTTCTCCTTTTTTGTATGTATCTTCCCATTGGCTCTCTATCGCAGAGAGTTCATCAAGAATGTTTTCTTCTTTCAATTTTAAATCCTGGGGGAGTTCTATCTTGTTTGCCCTGTTTGAAGATTTCGAGATTGCTTCAAGGAGCGTTCTTGCCTTTGTTGCTTCTGCAAAATAAAAAGCATTGGATGCCAAATCCTTACCATAAAGAGCAAGGTTATCATCTGTCTCTTCACCTTTAATTGCTCTTTCTGAAAGTGTTGCTACAAGTCCTTTGTATGCACGGATACGGCCGCCGATAGTCCCTGCCCCTAAAAATCCAGCTTTTTCTCCCTTAATTTTTTGCCTTAATTCTTCGGTGAACGAGACTGCTTTGAGAAAATTACGAGATGCCTCTTTAAGTTCCCCTAAACCTTTAAACGCATCTCCTTGTTGAACATGAAATTGAATCTTGTAAGTATGATTTGCATTCCAGTCATAGTCCATTTCGTTTAGAATATTAAGTGCTTTCTCGTACCTCTTTGTTGCATTTAGTACCTCAACAAGCCCTGGATTGCCTCGCATTGTCATATCTGTTTTCTTTATTTCATTCTGAGCTTCAACAAACTTCTTTTCTGCATCATTATATTCTTTCCTTAAAAAATGAATAATTCCAATGTTCTCTAAACAGGGTACTTTTAAATGAGGATTTTTAATTTCATCAAATATAATCAGCGCTTCCGCATGATAAAAAAGAGCCTTTTCGTAAAGACCAAGATAGCGGTAAATTTCGCCTATTTTGTCTAAGCTGATAGCTATTCCCATTGAAAATTTAAGTTCTCTATTTATGGTTAAACCTTTTTCATAATAGGATAATGCTTTTTCGTATTGGCCTAAAACAGTATAAATGCGTCCGATGCCCGTTAAACTCAGTGCGATACCTTTTAGGTCATTGCTATTTTCCCATATTGCAAGCGATTTTTCATAGTAATAGAGGGCTTTTTCATATTGGTCTAAAGAAAAATAATTATTTGCTATATTAGTAAAACAAATTACAATCATATCTGTATTTTTAGTCCTAAGCCAGATTTTCAATGCTTCATCATAATAAGAGATAGATTTATCGTATTGAAGAAGAGAGTGATAGATTTGTCCAAGATTATTTAAACTTGATGCCTCGTAGTATTCGGAGCTTTTAATTCCTCTGCTTATATGAAGTGTTTCTTCAAAATATGGGATAGCCTTTTCATATTTACCAGTAGAATTATAAATATTGCCTATATTTGTCAAAACAGACGTTATAATTTCAGATGGTTCTTTGTATTCACGCAATATTTTTAATGCATTCTCATAATATGGAAGAGCTTTTTCATGTTGTTCTAATGAGTAATAAAGCATGCCAAGAACATTTAGACTTTGAGCAATTTCTTTAGTGTTATTAAGTTTTTCCCAAATCTGAAGTGCCTCTTTAACAGAAGGAATCGCTTTTTCATTCTGTCCAAGATAACTGTAATTTAAGCCAATGCTGATGAGGTTATAAGCAACACATGGATAACAGTTAATAAAACGATTGATATTTAGTGATTTATTAAAATATTCTATTGCCTGTAAATATTTTTCTTGTTGCAGATATTCTTTTCCCTGCTGATAAAGTTTAAATGCTTTGTCTCTGTCAATATCTATATCTCTGTTAACTTCATTTATTTGACTTAAACTTGTTTCAATATATTGCGGAATACTTAGCTCTCTGTAAATCTTCAATGCTTCATTGTAATAATCCAGTGCCAAATCATATTTCTTAAGGGCTTGATGAATAATCCCAATCCTCGTAAGGCTTGAAGCGATACCCTCTGCGTTATTTATTTCTTTATAAGTTTTCAAAGCATTTTCATAACTCTTAAGTGCTTCATGGTATGTTCCCAAAGTTCGGTGGATGTCTCCCATCATAACATGGTTCGCTGCGATGCCTTCGGTGACATTAAAAGACTGGTAATTTCTTAGTGATTGTTTGAAAAATTCGTATGCCTCAACATATTTTTTATCTTCGAATGCCTTCTGTCCTTGCTGGTATAGAATCAACGCATTATTAGATGCACAGCTCAGAAGGCCAAGCATAAGAAGGACTATTAATAAGAGAAGTGTTTTCTTCATAGGCAATCCTTTTATTCTCAAACTATTTGCCCCAATTATATCAGCGCCACCCTCGCAGGTAAAGGTAATTTTCACATCCGAGCAGAAAAGTTCGGCATGCTTCAAATAGACTGCCGTGCTCCTCGGAGGACATTGCACTGGCTCGTTAGCGGAGCAACCTGTCAGGACTTGGAACCCTTAACCCCTGCTCTTCTTGACCAGCGCTCCGCCCTTGGAAAGCAGCACCGCAAATACAGCAATGCCGATCGCCACAGCGATGAAGTACGCTATCCCTCCTTCAACCACAAAAAAGCCCCGCATACCTGCCAGCAGAACGATCACTCCCAGCAATTGTAACAATAATCCATTGTTTTTCTGAGACATTTTATCCTCCTCACCTTAAATTATAAACCGCATTATCCCTGCCGAAATTTATTATCAACGGCGTCTGTGCATGCCCTATTTTCTTTGATATATCCGTTGTTGTCTGTTTTGTGTATTCTCCGAGTTCTATAAGGCTTACTTTTTTATCATTGTTCTTGTCCGCTCCTTTGTTGTTATTAAGTCCGTCAAGTAGAGTATAAGTGAATAATCCATTCCCCCGATACCCGTCCATTGCCTGCTGGATTGAGTTTGCCGAGGCATATATGTGAAGCCCCATCTTTTTTGCAAGCACCGACATCCTTGCATCGTAAAGCCCGCTTACTATGTAGTCAACCCCTCCGGCATGGCATGTGTCGAATATGAATAACTGGCTTAAGGATTTTATCTTCTTTGACATCTCAACTACCTCGTTTGAGCTTATTAAGCTTATGTCACTTACCTTTCCGTCACATTCATGTGTAAGCATGTAGTACTGGTTCCGTAAAAGAACTCCATGCCCTGCTACGAAGAGGATGAAACTGTCAGACGGCTTGATCTTCTGTGAAATCTCATTAATCTTATTCAGTATATTTGTCTTTGTGGCGTCTTTGTCCATAAACATTTCCTGGTGGATATGCTGGGGTTTAAATAAAGTGGCAGACTGCCGCAACAGTTTCTGCGTCATATCCTTTGCATCCTTAACAGCATATTTCAGATTGACTTTGCTGTCCTTATACTGGTCAATGCCAATGGAAAGGATGTAGAGATAAGGTTCTTCTCCTTTGATATTTGCATTAAAGTTAGAGGTCTTCATATAACTCTGTACCGTGTTGGAAGTATTAAAGGCCGTAACGCTCACCTCGTTCTCTCCCGAAACACTTTCCACTTCCTTACAATCTTCAAAAAACTCTCCTTTGGATTTGCTGACAATCGGGGTTGTATCAGCTTTGCCTTTTACTATTACGCTGCGCATATCTTCATAAATGGTTTTGCTGTTTAAGGCTGCGAGTTGAGTTTTATCAGCAGATAATTTTGCAATGTCCCTGTAAAAGCCGTCCGACTCTATGAGTTTGCCGTTGTGGAACAACCTCACCTCCCCGATTCCGCCTCCTGTGCTTTTTACCCGATAGCAGACCTTGACCTTTGACTGATCAGTCGCTGATGGTACAGAGGCGAATTCAACAGTTGGCGGAGGATTTTTGATTGCATCATCTATGGTAAGGGTGATGAGGCTGCTTATATCATCGCCTCTGAGTTTTGCCGCAACTATGTCAGGACGATAAAACACATCGTAAAACTGCTCTATGCCGTAAACTTTGTCATCCCTGCGGATGTTCAGATACCTGTGACCATTGAGAGAAGAGTTGTAATACCCTTCAGGTGTGATAACTATCCATTCGCCTTCTTTTAAACTTATGAAATGGGCGATCTCTTTGCCTGTTTTTATGTCCCAACGCCTTATTGTGCCATCTAAGCCTCCAGAAATAAAACTTTTTAGATCAATAGAAAAAGCAATGGAACTTATATCACCTCTATGTCCTGTAAAGGTCCTTATTTCCCTGCCTGTTGCAACATCCCAGAGTTTAATTGAATTATCGCGGGCGGCAGATATTATGTGCCTGCCGTCAGGTGAAAAGGCTACTGCGTTAACCCTGTCTGTATGCCCTTTGAATGTCCTTATCTCTTTACCTGTTGAAATATCCCAGAGGGTGAGTGTGCTATCCCAACTCCCTGAGAGTGCATATCTGCCGTCAGGTGAAAAGGCAACAGAGCTAACACGACCCGCGAAGCTGCTCATGCCCATCCCTAATTTATCGCCCAGCAGCCGCAATGTCGCAGGAATAGGATCACCATCTTTAGTGACAGTCTCTGTGATAGTCCTCCCTGTACGCCCTGTGAACGTCCTTATTTCCCTGCCTGTCGCAATATCCCAGAGTTTAAGTGTCTTATCACTACCCCCGGAAAGGACATAGAGTCCATCAGGAGAGAAGACTGCTGAATTAATCAAATCATCCTTAGTGCGCTCCGTGAAAGCCCTTATCTCTTTACCTTTAGCTATATCCCAGAGCTTAAGGGTCTCATAACTTCCAGATAGGGCATATCTGCCATCAGGAGAAAAGGCTACTGATGTTATTTCGTGATGTCCTGTGGGCGCAAAAATCTTAGCAGATATGTCAGCGCTCACTGGCTTGGCTTCTTTTAAAGGTTTGGGAATTTGCTCCGTTCCGGCAAACACTGGGGATTGCCCCATCGTTCCTTCTATGGTCAATAATGTTGGCGACATGCGGAAAATCAGGAGAACTATTTTGTCTCCAGGGTTTAATGCGGAAACTGCAGCCGTAAATTCATCGGGATTTTTTATATCCTTGTAGTTGACGGAAAGAATAACATCATTCTGCTTTATGCCCATTTGTTCTGCCGGACTTCCTTTTATCACTTCGCGGACAAAAACGCCGTCACGCCTGCCGGTAAATCTTCCAAGGAACCGCCAGGCAGCGCTAACCTTGAATTGCTCCTGTGCCCCAAGCTGTACCCCCAGCCACGCCTTTTCACCGGCAAACGCATTACTAGAAATAGAAGTGAATATAAACAAAAAATAGATTATCAGCGAGCAAACATATAAAAACGAAATTAAACATGAAAATGGAATTCTTAATCCGATTTTATAAACAGTCTTTTTGCTGTTTAAGGTCATTATGTCTGAACCTCATGCGTAAATTTTAAGTGGCTAAATATAGTATACTTGCCATCTGCACAAATATCTCCGGCCCTTGCTTACTGCCTGCCGGGGTAAACTTTTCAGAGGCAGAGACAGAAACAGGGCTGATTGACAGTATGGCAACAATCCTCAAGCCAGACCGCTAAAAAGCGGAATAAACTCTTAAAGCTAAACATATCCCTCCCATGAAAATTTTTCAGCCTTATAATTTTTTCATTTTATCGAGGGATCAATACAACAAAAAATTAGCCTCTGATATGTATTTTTCATAAATAATATTCTTGGGTTTTGCAGGACGTTGGGGTTTTTCAGAGGCAAAAGCAGGATTCAGGAAAACTGTAAGCACAAAAAACCCTACCAGTATTTTTAAAATAGAAACGGTTTTATTCATACCGCACCTCCATATTTTAAAATCATTTAAACCAGATTATATCAGCACAATCCTGTCAGGTAAGGGTAATTTTCACATCCTGCTTTCCAATCCTATCAAGTCTGACAGCACCCTCATCACGCCTCTGAGGTTCGATTTCGGATTAAGCGAAGAACTCGAAATGACTTCTTTGTATAGCTTATGTTTTAAGGTCCGGAAGCGCAAACAGAATTACTGCTCTCTCAGCATTTCTTCTTAGGAGTTCCCGACTCCTTGGGAACTCCTAAGAAGAAATGCCCAAGCGCGGGAATACCNNT
The DNA here is from genome assembly GCA_003535475.1 of Nitrospiraceae bacterium. Lineage (GTDB taxonomy): Bacteria > Nitrospirota > Thermodesulfovibrionia > Thermodesulfovibrionales > UBA1546 > UBA1546. Next base: position 1,417 of record DOHC01000054.1, on the reverse strand, counting down.
TCCCGCAGGCTGTGCAGGCATTTGAAGAGGCGGCTGCGAAGGTTGAGACGGCTGAACACCTCCGCCTGAAATTGGACCCTGCGATGCCGGTATAGCAGTTTTTTCCTTAACCGGAACTGTCTTTTTTACAACAGACCCGCTCTTTGTTGAGACGATTGCGAGAGACAAAGACGTAACCATAAAAGCGACTGCGGCAATTGTGGTAAGTTTGCTGAAAAAAGTAGCCGCGCCACGGCTGCCAAAAAGGGTCTGGCTTGAACCGCCAAATGCTGCGCCGAGCTCCGCCCCTTTGCCGCTCTGTATCAGAACAATAAAAATCAAAAATACCGCCACCACAATGTGAACTGCCAAAAGTAATGTTATCATCTTGCCTCCGCCTTAAATTTCACTATTCTTATAAAACTCTCCACTTTCAAGCTTGCTCCGCCTACAAGCGCCCCATCCACATCTTTACAAGCCATAAGAGAGTCTACATTCTCAGGGGTTACGCTTCCCCCGTATATTATACGATTTTTATCAGCCTTATTTCCATACAAAACTCTTAATCTGTCCCTTATGTAAGCATGCGCCTCCTGAGCCTGCGAAGGTGCAGCAGTCCTCCCTGTGCCTATTGCCCATACAGGTTCATAAGCTACAACGATATTGTCTCCGGCTATATTTTCAAGCCCCTTCTCTATCTTCATTTTCAGCACATCGAATGTCTTTCCTGATTCTCTTTCTGCAAGTGATTCTCCTATGCAGAAAACAACTTCAAGCCCGCTGTTTCTTGCCGCTTTGACCTTCTTATTAATCACCGCATCGGTCTCATTAAAATACTGTCTTCGCTCCGAATGCCCGATAATAACATGCGAACATCCACAGTCCAATATCATAGCCGGTGATATTTCACCGGTAAATGCGCCCTTTTCTTCATAAAAAACATCCTGTGCAGCGTTTTTTATGTTAGTACCCTTAACACTCTCTGCGGCAGCAGGAAGGGAGGTGAATGGCGGGGCTACTACGATATCCACATCTGTTGCATCCTCTGCCAACAATATGAATTCCTTCAAGAATTCCCTTGTCTCAGGAATGGTCTTATTCATCTTCCAGTTGGCTGCAATGAATGGTCTGCGCAAGGGTTTTCTCTTATCCTTCAGGTTGTCTGTGCCTGTGAATAGGACTTTTTTTCACGTATGTATGAATACCATATTTCAGAACATTATGTCAAAGGAAAATCATAGGCTTCCGGCATTTTCCTCGTCCGTGATTTTTTCTTGACAACAATTCTGCTACATGCTATAAAAGTTTACCCTGTTTTTCAGACAAATTATCTTCTCGCAACGAGAAAAGGAGGATTTAAGCAGTATGCCGTTTGAAGGAAAAGTAAAATGGTTCAACGAAACAAAAGGTTATGGGTTTATCCAGCAGGACAATGGCA
>DOHC01000178.1 GCA_003535475.1 Nitrospiraceae bacterium | reverse complement strand
CAAAAAAGAGGATTATCGATGCTGCGCTGAGGTTGTTCTCGGAGTATGGCTACTCAAAGGCGAGCATGAGGATGATCTCTAATGCCGCCGGCATAAGCATCGGCGGACTCTATCTGTATTTCAAAAATAAGGATGAGCTTTATCTGACTCTTATTAAATCCCGGCTTGATGAGCTTGCGGATATGATGAGACAGTCTCTGAAGGATATAGATGACCCTGCAGAAGCTGTAAGCAAGTTTATATCGCTGCACCTTGCTTATGCCAAAAGACATAGAGAACTTATACTTGTTCAGGGAAGGGAACACGGATTCACATTCGGTATCAGCGCCAAAAGGAAGTTTTTCAAGACGCAGAGAGGATTTATTGAGGGGATTATAAGAAAGGGAATGAGGTCGGGAGTATTTAAAAAGTGCAATGTAAATGAGACTGCGAAGATAATTATCTGCACTCTCAGGGGTTTTGTTCTTTCTCTAATAGTGGAGACGGATGCACTTTTTTCGCCTGAGGAATGCAGCAGCCTGATACTTAACGGACTTAAAAGGAGGGACAAGAAGTGAGTGGTCAGAAGTTGAGATATAATCGGTCATTTCTGCAAAAGCAGGAATCCAGAAANNCCGCTTAAGAACTGCGGGAATGACGGAAATATAAGTAACGTGTTTTTACTTATAATTTTTTTATTAATTTTCTCTTTAACAGTTTTTTTTATTCATAATGCCTATGCAGTTGAATACAGCCTTGAAGACCTCTATGAAATTGCACTGGAACGTTCTGAGAGAATAAAAATATCAGAGGAAGACCTGTTTATTGCAGAGATGGGCAAGGATAAGGCAAGGGCAGCGCTTCTGCCAAAACTCTCGGGGTTCGGGAATTATACGAGATATACGGAAAACAAATATTCTTCTTCAGGCACTCTTACTCAGCCCGATGATTCTAAATCATGGGGCATGAGGCTTGACCAGTCTTTTACATTAAGCGGAAGGGAAGTTACCGGCTTTAGCATATCAAAGGAGAATATAGAAAAAAATAAATATGAACTGCATGCTGTTAAGGAGGAGTATCTTCTCGGCGTCTCTGCCGCATATTATGAAGTCTTGAGGGCAAAGAAGGCTTTGGATATTATGAAGGCAAATGTTGAAAGGTTAACAAAACACAGGGATGCCGCAAATATAAGATTGAAAGTCGGCGAGGTGACAAAGACTGCTCTTCTAAGGGCCGAAGCAGAGCTCTCAGGCGCACAGTCCGAGGAGATAAGGGCAAAGAATGCCTTAGACATTGCAAGGGTTGTTCTTGCAAGGATTGTGGGGATTAATGGGAGCTATGATATTAAAGAGACTGCAGGCAGCAGTCAGCATGCGGTAAACAGCAAGGGAATAGAACCTCTTGAATCTTTAAAACAAACTGCCCTTTCAGAAAGGGCGGAGCTTAAGAGCCTTGGGCTTCAGAAAAAAATCGGAGAGGCACAAATTAGATATGTTTACGGGTCATATTGGCCCACACTGTCAGTAGAAGGAGTTTATTCAAGAAAAGACGAAGACCCTGCAGCTTCAACTCTCAATAAGGAAAGCGCATACGGAGGCCTTAAGATAAACATCCCGATTTTTGAAGGGGGATTGAGGGCGGCAGAGGTGAAAGAGGCAGAGGCTAAGTTTAGACAGGCAGCGCTTATTTACGAAGACAAGAAAAAGACGATTTATATTGAGGTAGAGAACGCCTATCTTGATCTTATAACCCAGAAAGGGATCACGGAAAAATTTGAAGCGCAGACAGCGTATGCAACAGACAATTATAAGGCAGTCTCAAAGCAGTTTGAACACGGCCTTGCAAACAGCATAGATGTTATGGATGCCAATACTCTTCTTGTTACCGCAGAAAGGCAATTGTCTGACGCAAAATACAGCTATCAATTGTCCATTTTGAGATTAAAACGCTCAACAGGAATGCTTTTAAAGACAATAAACAGTACGAAGTCAACCGTCGTTAGTCAGAAAATTGAAGATAAATAAGGTGATAAATATGAAATCCAAATTAACTGTGTTGCTTGTCTTGATGATGTCATTGGTATTATTTGTTTCCTGCAAAAAGAAGGAGGTCAAGGCTCCGGCAGAAAAAGCCGTTAATATCCGTGTTCAGGCTGTTGAGGAGAAGGCACTGAGGCCATTTGTTGAGACAATAGGCACATTAAACCCTAATGAAGAGGTGATTGTCAGTGCAGAGGTAGACGGCATTCTTAGAAATGTAAATGTTGACAATGGGACAGCAGTTTCAAAGGGAATGCTTTTGGCCGTGATTGATGATACAGACTACGGCCTTGAGGTCAAAAGGGCAGAGGCTGCGTTGAGACAGGCGCAGGCAATCTATGAGAACACAAAGCTGGAATTCGGGCGTAAACAGTCCCTCTATAAGGAACAGCTCGTTACGCAACAGCAGTTTGATGATGTTTCTACAAGGCTATCCCTTGCGGAAGCCGATGTTGAAAGAGCAAAGGCAGCTTTGTTACTCGCAAAACAGAAGCTCATAAAGACAAGGATTTATTCTCCCCTTTCCGGTTATATAAAAGAGAAGAAGGCTTCTGCCGGAGATTATGTGAAAAACGGCACAAACATGTTTGTAATCATTCAGAACAATCCTGTGAAACTGAATTTTACGGTCACAGAAAAAGATGTGGGGAAACTGAAAAAAGGCCATGATGTGATTTTTAAAGTGGACGCATTCCCCGGCAGGGAATTTAAAGGAAAGGTGAATATCATATACCCGAGCCTTGAAGAAAAGACGAGGACACTCCAGGTTGAAGCGCTTGTGCCTAATCCGGACAATGCTTTGAAGCCGGGGCTTTTTGCCCATGTAATACTCTATACAGGCTCAGAGAGAAATACTATCCTTGTGCCGATTATCTCATTGCTCTATGAAGGCGAAAAGGTGAAGGTCTTTGTTGTTGAAGGCGACAGGGCAAAAGAAAGACCTGTAAAGACAGAGAGCAAGTATGGAGAGATGATGGAAATAACAGAGGGCATTAAAGAAGGCGAGCAGGTGGTTGTGGTAGGGCAGCAAAATCTTTCGGAAGGAGTAAAGGTAAATGTGGCTCGCTGATACCTCGATAAAACGGCCTGTCTTTGCAACGATGGTCATTTTAGCACTCGTCATACTGGGTGTTGTGAGCTATCCCGATATCGGGGTAGATCTCTTCCCGAAAGTTGACTTCCCGATGGTGAACATCAGAACCACCCTTAGTGGCGCCAGCCCGGAGATTATGGATATTGACGTCACCGACAAGATAGAAGAAGCGGTCAATACCATAAACGGGGTGAAGACCATTGCCTCCACAAGCACAGAGGGTGTTTCCAGCGTCCTTGTGGAGTTCGTCCTCGAAAGGGACATTGACCTTGCTGTTCAGGATGTTAGGGAGAAGATTTCCACAATCAGATCAAAACTGCCGAGGGACATAGATGAACCTGTAATAGAAAAGGTTGACCCTGATGCTACTCCTGTATTATGGCTCGCCCTTACCGGAGAAAAATCAGCGA
>DOHC01000230.1 GCA_003535475.1 Nitrospiraceae bacterium | reverse complement strand
CGGCGGAACAGGGATGAGCCCATGGCGTATGATGGAAGAATGGGGTATGCCTTCGCTTTACCTGCACGCTGCAGCCTATGAATTTTGCAAGATGCTGGATAAGAAGGGTGAGCGTGTTCCTGATATTGCCTTTGCCGGCGGTTTCAGCAGTGAAGACGGCATCTTCAAGGCTTTATCATTAGGCGCTCCTTATACCAAGGCTGTTTGTATGGGACGTGCGTTAATGATTCCCGGGATGGTTGGCAAAAATATAGCAAAGTGGATAAAAGAGAACGATCTTCCGAAAAATGTAAGTGAATACGGCTCCACGGTTGAGGAAATCTTTGTGTGTTTTGAAGAGGTAAAAAACCTTGTCGGCAGCAGTGAAATCAAAAATATTCCATTAGGAGCAATCGGTATCTACAGTTATGCGCAGAAAATCAAAGTTGGATTACAGCAGTTGATGGCAGGAGCCCGCTGCTTTAACATTGATTCTATTACAAGAAATGAGCTGATGTCTCTGACCGAGGAATGCGCCAAGGTCACCGGCATACCTTACCTGATGGATTCTTACAGGAAGGAAGCGCTGAAAATAATCAAATCCTGATGATTTTTCGCTTATCATGCTGATTTCGGTGTATATGAAGAAATGGTCACGTGAGAGTTATTTCATGGGACCATTTCTTAAAATTGAGCACGTGAATTTATCGGATAGTAAAAAAGTGAAATAGAGTTACTAAAAGAGGCAAAAACGACGAACAAAACAATGTTTTCCATTCTCAAGATACTTGAGAAGTATACAGATGTTGTGGGCTCAAGAGAGATATCGCGGCAGTTAAAACTGTACGGCATTGACCTTACGGAGAGGACAGTTCGCTATCATCTAAGGATTCTTGATGAACGCGGCTACACAGAGGTGTTCGGAAAAGAAGGAAGGAAGATTACAGAAAAAGGAAGGCAGAAATTAAAGAATGCCCTTGTGTCAGAGAAGGTCGGATTCATAATAAGCAAGATAGAAGCTCTGTCTTATCAGACAACCCTGGACATTAAAACTCTTGACGGCAATGTTATATTGAATATTTCGTATTTCCCTGAGGAAAGGCTAAAGGATGCAATCAGGATTTTAACTCCGGTTTTTTCGTCTCCTTATGTTATGAGCAACAGAATAATCTTTGCCCGTGGAGGAGAAAAGATCGGCGATGTGTTAATCCCTGAGGGCAAAATTGGGCTTGGCACTGTATGCAGCGTTACGATAAATGGAATTTTTCTTAAGGCAGGCATACCTGTTACATCAAGATTCGGCGGTGTGGTTGAGACTGAAAATGGGAACCAGATACGGTTTATATCCCTTATAAGCTATGAGGGCTCATCGCTGGATCCTTTGGAGATATTCATAAGAAGCAAGATGACTGATGTCATTGGAGCGGTGAAAAATCATCATGGGAGGATACTTGCAAGTTTCAGAGAGATTCCTGTTGTTTGTCTTGCTGAGGCAAAAAGGCTTGCCGAAACGATAACAAATAAAGGAATAGGCGGCATTTTGCTCATAGGAGAGCCAAATAAGCCATTGCTGGAAATCCCTGTAGGAATAGACAAAGCAGGAGTTGTGGTTGTCGGCGGATTGAATCCGATTGCTGCCATTGAAGAGTCAGGCATACAAACTGTAAGCAAAGCAATGTCGACCCTTTATGAATATTCAAAACTTAAAGACTTTAAGGAAATATTGAAGGGGGGTACATGAAAAAACTCGAGGCGGTTATAAAACCATTTAAGCTTGATGAGTTGAAGGATGCCCTTAATAATCTGGGCATTCAGGGTATGACCATAACTGAGGTAAAGGGATTCGGACGGCAGAAAGGACACACAGAGCTTTATAGGGGAGCGGAATATGTTGTGGATTTTATTCCAAAGATTAAGATTGAAGTTGTAGTGCCTGATAGCATTGCAGATGAGGTAATTAGCGTTATAGAAAAAACCGCAAGGACTGGCAAAATCGGAGACGGTAAAATATTCGTGATAAATGTTGATGATGCGGTTAGAATAAGGACAGGACAGAGAGGGGAGGGAGCGATAAGCTGATGAAAACGATAAAGATATTGGAAAAGGCAAAGAAGGATAGGGTAATTTTTATAAATCTTCAATTCACTGATATGCTCGGTTGTCTAAAGGAAGTTACTGCGCCTGTACAGAGCCTGCCTGATATTATGAAATACGGCGCGTGGTTTGACGGCTCTTCTGTTGAGGGATTTGCAAGAATTCATGAGAGCGACCTTTATCTAAAGCCAGATCCAGACACTTATGCGGTTATTCCATGGTTGAGTTCTCCCGGAGGGAATACGGCCCGGCTTATATGCGATATTTACAGGCCTGACGGCAGTCCGTTCGAAGGGGATCCCAGATTTATCTTGAAGAAGACTCTAAAAATGGCAGTTGATATGGGATTTGAATATAATGTGGGACCTGAACTTGAGTTTTTCCTTTTCAGAAACGGGCATGAAAAACTGTTGCCGATGGACAGCAACGGATATTTTGATCTTGCCACTGACGAGTCCCATACCATAATGAGGGAGATAACTGCTGCCCTCGAGACGTTTGGCATAGATGTTGAAACCTGTCATCATGAGGTAGCGCCTGGGCAATATGAAGTAGACTTCAGATACGGAGATGCCCTTACTACAGCCGATAGACTGCTCACATTAAGAGTCACAGTTAAGGCTATTGCCCAGAAATATGGGTTAAGAGTATCTTTTATGCCGAAGCCGATTATGGGAATGGCTGGTTCAGGCATGCATGTTCATCAGAGTCTTTTCAATATAAGGGCAAAGAAAAATGCATTTCATGACGTAAAAGATAAGTATAAACTTTCAAAGACAGCATATAATTTTATTGCAGGGCAATTGAATCACATTAAGGGCATGACAGCGGTTTTATGTCCAACAGTCAATTCGTATAAAAGACTTGTAACAGGATTTGAAGCCCCAGTGTACATTTCATGGGCAAGGACAAACAGGTCTTCTCTTGTCAGAGTTCCTCACTGGTTTGAGGATAAACCTAATTCGGCACGAATTGAGCTAAGATGTCCTGACCCTGCATGCAATCCATATTTGGCATTTGCTGCGATGCTGGCATCGGGGCTAAATGGCATAGAGAAAAATCTAAAACTATCAGAGCCTGTTGAGGAAAACTTATATAAGTTTGATGAGGAGAAACTGGCATCAAAAAATATAGATACTCTTCCATCCTCGCTTTACGAGGCAATAAACGAACTGAAAAATGATAAGTTGATCCATGATGTATTGGGGAAGCACCTCTACAATAGGTACATTCACATCAAGACAAAAGAGTGGAATGAATTCAAGATGCAGGTTACAGAGTGGGAGATTGAAAAATATTTGGATATTTAAACATTCCCCGCCTTTTTATAGAGGTGTTGACTTGACAATAGAAAAGGAAAAGAATTTATCATAATGCCTGAGAGGTAAAACCGGAGGGGCAGTGTTTGTGAAGATATTAAAAGATTTCCTTATCTACCTGTCAGTGGAAAGAGGGCTGTCTCAAAACACGGTTGAGGCGTATTCGAGAGACATCGGGTTGTTTCAAAAGCTTCTGACTTCAAAAAACAAAGGGCTTGACTCCTTCTCAAAGGCAGACATCTTAGATTTCCTGAATGATGTGAAGGACAAAGGATATTCAACTACCAGTATTTGCAGATTTATATCCTCCCTGCGCGGCATTTGCAGATATATGATAATAGAAAAGATCATTAAAGAAGACCCGTCGGAAAATCTTCAGACTCCCAAAAAGTGGGAAAGGCTTCCAAAGGCTCTAAGCCTTGAAGATGTCATATCTCTCCTTGACAGCAGGACAGACAACGCTACCTTTTTAAGGGACACGGCAATGCTGGAGATTCTTTATTCTTCAGGCCTCCGTGTCAGCGAACTTGTTTCTCTTAAGCTTAATAATTTAAACCTTGAGGCGGGCTTCCTGAGAATTATGGGCAAGGGATCAAAGGAAAGGCTTGTTCCTATAAACTCAAGGGCTCTGGATAAAATTAAAAAATATACAAAAGAGCTCAGGCCTGCCATCTTAAAGAAAAAGCAGTCCGACTATCTCTTTGTCACAAACAGGGGCAGCGCAATGACAAGGCAGCGTTTCTGGCAGACAATTAAGAAATACGGAAAACAGATCGGCATTGATCTTTCGCCTCATACTCTGCGGCATTCATTTGCAACGCACCTGCTTGAAGGCGGAGCAGATTTGCGCTCTGTTCAAAAGATGCTCGGCCATTCGGACATATCTACAACGCAGATATATACTAAAGTCTCAACCGACAGAATCAAGAAGGTATATACCGAGCATCATCCACGGGCGTAACAGTTTTTATCCTTGAAAAAATGGCATTAATCCTGATACCTTAATGCATGGCTGAAAAAGAGGCAGGAAGGCATAAACCAATCACAGACCTTACCTTTTTTACGAACGAGCCGGAGCATTCCTTATTAGACAGATTTAAAGTAACCATCGAGCACAATACCCGCTTCTTTGATGTGCTTGTCGGATTTTTCAGGACAAGCGGATTTTTTAATCTCTATAAGTCCCTTGGAAAAACAGAGAAGGTCAGAATCCTTGTCGGTATAAGCCTCAACAGACACGCCTACGAATTAATAAAAAAAGCCGAGCATGAAAAACAATTTTCATTACACTTATCCCACAGTGAGGCAAAGGATGATTTTAAAGAAAATGTAATCTCTGAAATGGAGAACTCTTCTGATAAGCCAGAAGTTCAGGAAGGTGTTGACAAGTTCATTGCATGGATTAAATCCGGTAAGCTGGAGATCAAGGTATATCCTCATGCTTCTATCCATGCAAAGGTCTATATAATGACATTTGGAAG
>DOHC01000256.1 GCA_003535475.1 Nitrospiraceae bacterium | reverse complement strand
CTCCGTCTAAGAGGCTGTATTCCGTGTGGAGGTGCAAGGGGACATAGTCCGAATGTGAATGCATAGAAAATATTAACTATATGAAAGCTGCCAAGTCAACTTTATCTATGACGATTATAACCCATTATCTTTACAATGACTCGTTATTGCGATTATAATTAAAAATCTATGAAAAGAAAAATATTAGTTGGGATAATCGTACTTCTGTCAGGATTCCTCCTTGCGGGGATTTCATTTTATATCTTTGGCAGGATTGCCGGCCCGTCACGGCTGCCTGTAACAGTATCCCCGAGGGTGCCGAGCCAGATAATAGAGACATCAAAGGCATTCTCTGAAATAGCAAACGCCGTCTCTCCTGTTGTTGTGAATATCTCAACAACAAAGGTTGTTAAGAAAGAGGCGCCATCTTTTTTTGACGACCCGTTTTTTAATTTCTTCGGCCCGTCCCATGATTTTGGCTCACCCAAAAAATGGAAGGAGCAGAGCTTAGGCTCAGGTGTTATTGTCTCAGGCGACGGTTATATAATCACAAACAATCATGTGATTGAGCAGGCTGAAGAGATAAAGGTGACACTTTATGACAAAAAAAGCTTTAAGGGAAAAATTGTCGGCTCTGACCCGAAAACAGATATAGCGGTAATAAAGATTAATGCCGGCAACCTGCCGACAGCCGCATGGGCGGACTCCGACAAACTGCAGGTCGGAGAATTCGTNNCCTGAGCCACACAGTAACAATGGGCATAATAAGCGCGATGGGAAGAGTTAGCGTAGGAATCACAGACTATGAAGACTTCATACAGACAGACGCTGCTATTAATCCGGGCAATTCCGGCGGTCCCCTTGTAAATATCAAAGGCGAAGTTATCGGCATAAATACAGCAATATTTTCAAAGACAGGAGGGTATCAGGGCATAGGGTTTTCGGTGCCAAGCAATCTCGTGCGGTCTGTAATGGAAGACCTTATAAAGTACGGCAAGAAAACAAGAGGCTGGCTCGGAGTTTCAATACAAAGGTTGACGCCTGAGCTTGCCGAGAAATTCGGGCTCAAGGATTCGGATGGAGCGCTTGTAGGCGATGTCGTAAAAGGCAGCCCTGCTGAAATGGCAGGCATAATGCGCGGCGACATAGTCCTTGAATATAACAGTAAAAAAGTAAAAGACGCCGACAGCCTAAGGAATACAGTTGCCCAGACCAAAGCAGGCTCTCAGGTAAATATCAAAATACTCAGAAAAGGGAAAGAATATAATCTTACTGTAACAATAACAGAATCTCCGAAAGAACCCGGCGAGGCAAAAATTGAGTCAGTTCCAGAGGATGCCAGACGAGGTGAAGCGCTGGCAGGACTTGAAGTAATAGAACTGACAAAAGAGATCGCCCAGCAGTTAGGACTGAACAGAGACGAGAAGGGCGTGGTGCTTTTAAAGGTAGAGGCCGGAAGCGCGGCAGATGAGGCTAAACTCAGGAAAGGAGATGTCATCCAGGAAATAGACACCAAAAAGGTGACCACTATCAATGATTTCAATAAAATTGCCTCTACTATAAAGCCGGGCGCAACAGTGTTGCTCTTCATTAACAGAGGCGGGCAAAAATTTTATACCGCAATAAAGGCATCATAGCGAAATTTAAAATTAAAAATTTAGAGTGTAAAATTAAGTGAATAATAATTTTGAATTTTTCTTTTTGATTTTTGACTTTATTTATAGATAGAAAGGAGGTAATCAGAGTGATTTTTATTGTTTTAAGAATAGCTGTATTTGCAGTCTTTTTAATGGCAGGTTATCTGCTTGGCAGTAAATATGATTCGCAAGTTATCGGCGCTGTATGGGGTGCAGCAGCCGGAGCGCTTACCCTTTTTACAGAAACCGTATTTAAAAAAATTTCAATCGGGGTGATTATCGGCGGAATATTTGGCTTGTCAGTAGGCATCTTATTCGCAAATCTCCTGCTTCTCCCTCTGAAGACAATTGTTCAAGATTATGCGGCAACAGCATTTCTTCTGAATGCATTATTCGGGTATACGGGATTGCTGATAGGGCTCAGGCGTGGTAAAGGGCTTACCATATCAGGGATACTCAGACTTTTTAGAGGACAGGGAATTGAGGAGAATCTTAAACTGCTGGATACAAGTGTAATAATAGACGGCCGTATTGCTGACGTATGTGAAGCAGGGTTTATAGAAGGGACATTTATAACACCACAGTTTATTCTCCAGGAACTGCAGTATATCGCAGATTCTCCTGACCCTCTCAAAAGGGGGCGAGGCCGAAGAGGGCTTGATGTCCTCCACAAGCTCCAGAAGATGTCCAATGTGACTGTAAAAATAGTTGATGAGGATTTTCCGAAAATAAAAGAGGTTGATTCAAAACTCGTAGCGCTTGCGCGGCTGCTTGACGCAAAAGTAATAACCAATGACTTTAATCTCAACAAGATTGCCGAACTTCAGGGAGTATCTGTCCTGAACATACATGAGCTTGCAAATGCCCTGAAACCTGTTGTGCTTCCCGGCGAAACCATAAAACTTTTTGTCATCAAAGAAGGGAAGGAGCATAACCAGGGGGTAGCGTATCTTGATGACGGCACGATGGTTGTTATAGAAAACGGCAAGAGGCTTATCGGTAAAAACGTTGACGTTACTGTGACAAGCGTCCTCCAGACAACAGCAGGCAGGATGATATTCTCCAAGACAAAAGAGGATTACGAGAGAGAGAATTGAGGGCGGTAAAATAGTGTCTGTAAGTTTTTGTCATTGTCCTCCCCCGGCTTGACCGGGGGATTGACCGGACAATCCAGAAGATATTGAAAACACTGGATTCCCCGATCAAGTCGGGGAATGACATTAATGTAAAGGTACAATTTATGGACAGACACTAAATAGTCTACGACTTGCAGAGTAGAGAGGAATGCAGTGAAAGGAAAAGTTACAGCCATTGTTCCGGCAGCCGGGCTTGGAAAAAGATTTGGACAGGAAGGCAACAAGCCGTTTCAGGTGCTTGGGAATAAACCTCTGGTCGTATGGGTTTTTGAGGTATTAGAATCCATTAATGAGATTGCAGAGATAATACCTGTTTTTAAAAAAGACGATATGGCGCTTGGATGTGATTTGTTAGAGAAATTTAAATTCTCAAAGGTCAAAAGGATTGCGCCAGGAGGAAAAGAGAGGCAGGACTCTGTTTACAGCGGACTTTCTTTGATAGACAAAGGAACAGATGCCGTGCTGATACATGACGGCGTGCGGCCGCTCATTGAAAAATCTATTGTTGAAGAATCGATAAGACAACTCAGGAGAGTTGACGGTGTTGTTGTCGGGGTGCCGCTTAAAGACACGATTAAAAAAATTCTAAGTTTAGGTTCTCAGGGTTTAACTGAAGTTCTTGTCCAAAAAACTTTAGACAGAAAATCTCTCTGGGCGATACAAACACCTCAGGTCTTTAAATATTCTGTGCTGATGAAGGCATACAGAAAAGCAATGGAGGAGAGGTTCTACTCAACAGATGATTCAGCAATAGTAGAGAAATACAGAGGCAAAGTAAAAGCAATAATGGGCTCTTACAGCAACATAAAAATAACAACTCCCGAAGACCTGGATATAGCAGAACTCCTTTTAAGGAAGAGGGCAGAAAGCATATCATGAGAACAGGCTTTGGATATGATTCCCACAGGCTTATTAACGGGCGCAAGCTCATCATCGGAGGGGTAGAAATACCTTTTGGAAAAGGACTGGCAGGGCATTCGGATGCAGATGTCCTCTGCCATGCAATAATAGATTCTCTAATAGGCGCCCTCGGACGCGGAGATATAGGAAAACACTTTCCTGACACAGAACCGGAATGGAAAGACGCATCAAGCCTTGCCTTGCTTAAGAATATAATTGAAATGGCCGCCACGGATGGTTTCGAAGTCCTGTGGATGGACTCAACAATAATTGTGGAAAAACCAAGGCTCTCGCCATACATTGATTCCATGAAAAAGGCTCTCAGCAGTGCAGGGATTCCTCCGGAACTTATCAATATAAAAGTAAAGACAAATGAAGGAATGGGGTTTACAGGCAGGGGCGAAGGCATTGCAGCATACGCTGTATGCCTGATCGGGAAAACCTGTTCTGAATTTGCGCAACCCAGAAATTGCAATTGACAGTGGCATAGGTGACTGAAAAGTCTTTTGCAGCAACACCTTAAACATGCCATGATCAATTCTTGATGCGCACAATTTTATGCTGGCAGCCTTTGTGAATTGCATCATGGCATAAGATAATCACTGTTGTATCTAAAGACTTTGAAGGCGTCTATGCCTCTGTGTTTTAACTTTAATTGCAATTTCCGCGATGCGCATTGACAAATGGACGAAAAAAATTTAGTTATAAACCTCAACAAGCCAAAAGGACTGACCTCACAGCAGGCAGTCACAAAGGTCAAAAGGCTCTTCGCTGCCAGAAAAGCCGGACACGCTGGAACGCTTGACCCGATTGCTACAGGCATCTTGCTTGTATGCCTGAACGAGGCGACAAAAATAACAAGATTTCTTGCGGACGCCGATAAAGAATATATTGCAACGATGAAACTCGGCGAACGGACAGACACCTTAGATTCCGAAGGAAAAATAATTTATAAAGCGCTGCATTTCTCTGTGGATAAGAATCTAATAGAAACCGTCCTTGAGCGCTTCAGAGGCAATATTGAACAAATCCCTCCTATGTATTCTGCAATAAAGGTCGCAGGCAAGCCCCTTTACAAGCTTGCACGCAAAGGCATAGAAATAGAAAGACAACATAGAAGCGTAAATATATATAAGCTTGATATGATCGGCTTTGTCCCTCCTTTTCTGGAGATAAGAGTGCTATGCTCAAAGGGAACATATATCCGCACGCTGTGTGATGACATAGGAACAGCGCTTGGGATAGGAGCACATGTCGTTGAACTTAAGAGGACAAAAATAGGAGATTTTATTCTTAATGACTCAGCAGATTTTGACGAATTGCCTAATAAAGAAAAATCTATTTGTTCCATTGACGCTTCACTCAGCCATCTTAAAGATATCATCCTCAGCAGCCGTGACTTTATCAGGATGGCAAATGGGGCCATGATTACATCCGAGAATTTGCCTGAGTTACCGGCAGATTCGTATCTGAGACTTAAAAATCCTGACGGTAAATTGTTTGCAATAGGCAAGTCAACAGGCTCAGGGATAAAAATAGAGCGTTTGTTACATATCCTTTAGCATTACGGTCGAATCACCAACTCTTAAACCAATAGCTTAAAAATTCTGCGAAAGCTTTTGATATATCTGGAAAATTCACATAAAAATAACTTGACAAGTTACATATTTTCTGGTATTTATTAAGTTATGATTTTTGGCAGCAAAGGCTCTATAGGCCTGGACATAGGCTCCAGCTATTTCAAAGTAGTGCAGGTCAAAGACACTAAGAAGGGCTACGAGCTGGAACTTTTTGATACGCTTCTGGTTGCACCTGAGATTATAGTTGATGGAGCCATAATAGACTCGCTCAGGCTGGTAGAAGCCCTCAAGGAACTTACAAAAAAAGCCCGCGTAAAAACAAAGGATGCGGTAATAGGAATTTCAGGTCATGCCTCAGTAATTATAAAACGTATCTCTCTCAATGAAATGTCAGAGGATGAGCTTGCCGAATCAATAAAATTTGAGGCGGAACAGTATGTCCCGTTTGACATTGAGGACGTGAACCTTGACTTTCAGATACTCGGGCCCAGAGAAGAGCCGGGGCAGATGGATGTTATACTCGTTGCGGTTAAAAAAGACATAATCAATGAATATGTTGCAGTTGTAAAAGAGGCAGGCCTGAATCCGATAATAGTGGACGTAGCTGCCTTTGCTCTTGAAAACATGTATGAAATCAATTACGAGATTGAACCGAACAGAAATGTGGCGCTGGTCAATATCGGAGCAAGCACCATAAATATAAACATCCTCAAGGGCGGGGTTTCCGTGTTCACAAGAGACAGCTCTCTTGGAAGCAATCTGTACACAGAAGCCATTCAAAAGGAATTCAGCATTACATATGAAAACGCTGAAAGACTTAAAAGGGGAGAAGCCATAGAAGGTGTGTCTCCCGGAGACGCATATGCGGTAGTTATGAATACCTCTGAGGATTTAATCAATGAAATAGGACGCTCGTTAGATTATTACAAAAGCACCACATTGCATGAAGACATAGATGAGGTAATACTGAGCGGCGGCGGCGCACTCATAAAAGATTTTCCGCGGGTCCTCTCGGAAAAAATCGGGGTTGAATCAAAGGTAGCAGAGCCGTTTAAGAACATTTCCATCCCAACAAAATTTGATGTTTCATATATACAGGAAATGGCGCCTATGGCAGCTATTGCTGTAGGGCTTGCACTAAGGAGGCCCGGCGACAGATGATAAGAGTAAACCTCCTACCGGTAAAGCGCAAGAAAAAGCCCAATGCGATCCCTGTATTCATAATCAACAGCGTCCTGTTCACCTTAGCGGCAATCATTGCATCAGGGTATCTTTTCTACTATACAAGTTCCCAGTTCGCCTCGCTCCAACAGCAAAAAAAGACTAACGAGGCTGCAATAGCGGACCTGAAGAATAAGATAAAAGAAGTAGAAAACTATGAAGCCCAGAAACAAACTCTTGAAAAAAGAAAAGGCATAATAGAACAGCTTAGAAAGAATCAAAGCTTGCCTGTGAAAATCATTTCAGAGATGGGCAATGTACTGCCAAACGGTGTCTGGCTTCAGTCCATGTCGGTATCAGGCAATGACATAAAGATAAGCGGTACCGGATTCACAAATGAGGATGTTGTCAACTATGAAAAGAATCTTCAAAAGTCAACGCTTTTTACCGATGTAAAACTTCATGGAACACAGAAGTCAACCACAGGCAAGGTTGTAACTTATCAGTTTAATATAACGTGCAAGGTGAAGGCAGGATAACGTGGCTCTCAAACTTGACATAAAATTTGATCTAAAAAAGGTGCCCAAAGGCGCAAGAATAGCCATAGCCGTTGCGCCGGCAGTAATCATCGCTATACTGTTTGTCGTGCTTGTGTATATGCCTAAGACAAAGGAAATAAAAAAAGTGAACGCTGACATGTCTGCACAGGAAAATGAGATAGCCAAAAATAAAACAAAGGCGGCGAAACTGGATATTCTTAAGATAGAAAATGACAAACTTATTAAAGAGCTCAAAGAACTTCAGGAAAAACTTCCGGAAGAAGAAGGTGTCTCTACGCTGATTCAGCAGCTATCCGAGATGGCTGTAAAAGCGGATATAGATATATTGACATGGAAACCAGAGGCAAAAAAAGCGCATCCAAGCGGTATAGTTGAGGAAATCCCATTTTCCTTAACTCTTGCCGGAACTTATCATAACCTCGGCTACTTCTTCAGCAGCCTTACACGATTAAACAGGATTGTCAATATTTCTGATATACAGCTCAGGGATCCAAAGGCACAAAAAGAAGAGGCGTCATTAAACATCTCGCTAAAAGCAATAACCTTTTCGGCAGTGAAAGAGAAGGGCAAATGATACAGCACCCAAACATTCATGCCGACAAGTCGGCACAAAAGAACATAAAAATGTCATCGCCATTCCCCGATTTAATCGGGGAATCNNCCAGAGAATGACATTTTCGGGACAAAAAATAGAAACCAAAAGTCAGGGGTCAGAAAAGCCCTGTTCTTACCTGTTGTTCTTCTCCTCCTTATAACTTTCTTTTTTTCAGGGGCATGCGACAAAAAAGCGGCTCCTTCAAAGACAGCCCCTGCAAAGGCTGCGCAAGAGACTGCTCTCCAGACTACCGACGCAATAGGGACTAAAGCCGTGGAAGAAGTAACCACTTACGAGAAAAGGGGGAAAAGAGATCCGTTTGTTTCTCTTGTTGTAACTGCGGTGGAAAAACCCAGGAAAGGGCAGACCCCGCTTGAAAATTATGATGTCAGCGCAATTAAGATTTTAGGCATTGTATGGAATGAAAAAGGTCATTTTGCAGAGATAGTTTTGCCTGACGGAAAGGCATATACTTTAAGAGAGGGCATGACGATCGGGATACACGAAGGTAAGATACAAAAGATAGATAATAATCGTATCGTTATAATAGAAAGAATAAAAGATTACAGGGGACAACTTAAATCAAAAGAAACAATTTTGAAACTCCGTGAAGGGGAGGAAGAATGAGACAAAAATTAAAAACCAGTCGCCTCGGGCGACTCTCCGAGGCGAGAAAACAGAAACATAGAAACATAAGAAAATGTGCAGCGGCATCTTCTCTGCCGTCCGTCATATGTGCGTTCTTGTTGGCAGCTCTAATACTCGCTTCAGGATGCGCAACTACGGCCAGCGTGCAGGAAGAAAGGCAAATCGCCACGCTGACTGCGATAGACATCACAGACAATACGCTTAATATCAATGCGGACAAGCCATTCAAATATACAATATACAAGCCTTCTGACCCGTATAAAGCAATTGTGGAGCTTCCGGATGTAAAGCTTGGCATTGCCGCAGGCAAAATCAAATCAGAGAAAGCCGGGATAACAGAGATTGTGCCGTCTCAAACAGATGCGCCGCCTTTAACCAAGCTTGAGATACTCCTTTCTTCTCCTGCCGGTATAGTGCCTGCCTACAAGGGAACCCTATTGACACTCAACATTATTAATCTGGAAGAAGAACTTAAAGCAAAGACAACTGAAAAAGCGGCTGAAACGCCAAAGGCAGAGGAAACCAAGATCGCAGCAGAGAAAATAGATGACGCCTTTAAAGAAGCTAAAACAGTAGAAATTGCAAAACCGGAAGAAAAACCAAAGACAGCAGAAAAAGAAGAACCGGCATTGCCGAAAGCAGCTGCACAAAAAGAGCTTCCTCCTGCAACATCAATTGTAAAGGTAAATATTGAAAAGGAGCAGGATGTCCTGAAGCTGACAATAAAAGGCAACGGCTCTCTGACCCCTAATGTTTTTGAACTTGACAACAGAACAGTGTTAGACATGCCTAATGTCACGCTTGATGCTCCATTACCCAAAGCACAGTCTCCGCTTAAAGGCATCAGAGCGGGCAAATATAAAGACAAAACAAGAATTGTGCTTGACCTGAAAGAAAAAATGAGTTTTACTGTCACCTCAATAGAGGATTCCGTAATAGTCTCATTCCAACTCCCTGAAAAAGAAAAATACGCTGCAAAAGCAGAAAAACCTGCCAGCATGGAAACAAAAACTGAAACAGCAATGCCTGAAAAGCCTGCTGATGACTGTAACAAAAATAAAGAACAGAAATATAATTATAAGTTTCAGGATACAGACATCGTGCCTATATTCAAGCTCCTTGCCAATATAAGCGGATGTAACTTTGTAATTGACCCTGCTGTAAAAGGAAGAATTACTTTGTTGGAACTTAAGGATGTGTCGTGGGAACAGACGCTTGACATAATACTCCAAACATATGGCCTTGGAAAATCTATGAAAGGCAATGTACTACGGATTGCACCTACAGCTACATTTACCAAAATGGCAGAGGAAGAAGCAAAGGCTAAGGCCGTTGAGGAAAAAGCAGAGGATATTGTACAAGAGATTATACGAATAAATTATGCTACTGCTTCCGAGATAAGCAAGGCTATTACGGATGCCAAAATAGTTAGCAAAGAGAGCAAAGACAGAGGCATAACAATGGATACAAGGATGAACACCCTTATTATAAAAGATACACAGAAGAACATTAACAAAATAAAAGAGCTTGTAAAAATAATGGATGTTGCAAAAGCTCAGGTTATGATAGAGGCTAAAATAGTTGAGGTAGGCAGCAATTACAGCGAGTCACTCGGGATAAGATGGGGAGGGAATCTTGGAACCGCGAAGCCTCGGGTTGGCTTCGGCGACATTGACATTGCCGGTGGCACATTTTCTGTGAATACTCCCATAGTAACCGCCGGAGCCTCTACTACAAATCCTGGCGGTGTCTTAGGTTTAAGCTTAGGCAGCGCAAACACTATAAAGGTAGATCTATCACTCTCTGCCCTGGAATCAGTCGGAAAATCAAAAAGGCTGTCAAACCCCAAGATAATGACAATGGATAATGAGGCTGCTACCATACAGCAGGGTGTAAGCATTCCTGTTCAGACTGTCAGCGCAGAAGGGACAAAGACAGAATATGTTAATGCAACCTTGAGTTTAGGAGTCACACCAAAGATTACGCCTGATGGTTATGTCCAGTTAAAGATAAATGCAACAAACAATGCCCTTGGTATTCTCACGCCCCAAGGCTATGCGATAGAGACAAAGAGCGTAAACACTCAAGCTCTCGTAAAAAATGGCGACACATTAGTTGTTGGCGGAATTTATACAACAAACACGTCAGAGGGTGAAACGGGGATACCGCTTCTGGGCAGAATACCTCTTCTGGGCTGGTTGTTTAAGACAAAGACCCAGACAGGGCCTAATGTTACAGAACTTCTTATATTCATAACTCCAACAATTGTAACTAAGCCTTAAACGATTTATTCTGCGATGGCTATCATCAGATACCTTACGTCAGGAGAATCGCACGGCAAAGCCCTTATAGGAATTCTTGAGGGCATTCCCTCAGGGCTTCCTGTTTCTTCCGTCGGCATTGACGGAGACCTGAGAAGAAGGCAGGGAGGCTACGGCCGCGGCGGAAGGATGAAGATAGAGGCTGACCGCGCTCAAGTGCTGTCAGGCGTCCGCTTTGGCAAGACAATCGGCTCTCCGATAACCATACTTATAGAAAATAAAGACTGGCAGAATTGGGAAGATGTTATGAGTTCGGATTATCCCCCCCATCCCCCCTTTAGTAAAGGGGGGATGGGGGGATTTGTTACTCGTCCGCGACCCGGGCACGCAGACCTTGCCGGCGCACTTAAATACAACACTCATGATATGAGGAACATCCTTGAACGCTCAAGTGCGAGGGAAACAGCGATGAGGACAGCTCTTGGAGCAATAGCAAAGAGGTTTTTGTCAGAGTTTGGCATCAGGATAGGCAGCTATGTTGTCGGGATTGGCGAAGTTAAAAGTTCAGAGTTAAAAGTTAAAAGTTCTGAAAAAGAACTTTTAGAATCGTTCAAAATCGCTGAGACATCTCCAGTGAGATGTCCTGATAGAACCTCATCAAAAAAGATGGTTCAACTAATAGACAAGGCTGTAAAAGAAGGGAATTCTCTTGGCGGAATCTTTGAGGTCTTTGCAGCAGGCGTCCCTGTCGGCCTCGGCAGTCACATACAATGGGACAAACGGCTTGACGGAAAACTTGCTCAGGCATTGATGTCTATTCAGGCTATTAAAGGGGTTGAAATCGGCATGGGTTTTGAAATGAGCAGAAAATCAGGTTCAGAAGTAATGGATGAGATATTCTACGATAGTTCACGTCTCACGGTTCACGGCTCACGGTTTTATAGAAAGACGAACAATGCAGGTGGGATTGAAGGCGGGATGACAAACGGGATGCCGATAATAATAAGGGCGGCAATGAAACCAATACCTACTTTAAGAAAACCGCTTCACTCAGTTGATATTAATACAAAGAAGCCTATCAAGGCAGCTTATGAGCGTTCCGACATATGTGCTGTGCCTGCTGCAGGCGTTGTAGGCGAGGCGATGACAGCGCTTGTTATAGCTGATGCCTTCTTAGAGAAATTCGGCGGCGACGGGATGTCAGAAGTTAAGACAAACTATGCCTCATACCTAAAATATCTTTCAAATTTTTAATATCAATCGGCGTGCTTGCCAGCTAATCTCTGATTGACATAATCTCAAATATAATGAAAAATATCGACATGAAAAATATTGTGCTGACCGGTTTTATGGGAACTGGGAAATCCGAGGTAAGCCGAGAACTTTCAAGAGTTCTCGGCTGGAAGGCAATAGACGTTGACGCAGAGATAGAGAAATCTCAGAGGATGAAAATAACCGGGATATTTAAGCAGTTCGGAGAGCCGGGGTTCAGGGATATTGAGACGGAGATGATAAAAAAACTTTCTAAAAACAAAAATGTTATTATCTCAACAGGCGGCGGCGCTGTCTTAAGGCAGGATAATATGGACGCTCTGAGAGAAAATGGAGTAATAATCTGCCTTACAGCTACACCTGAGACCATACTCAAACGGATAAGCAACAATAACGACAGGCCATTGCTTCAGGTGGAAGACCCTTTAAAGAAGATTCAGGAGCTTCTTTCATTCAGAATGCCTTATTATGCAAAGGCGGATATAATGATAGATACGGAGGACAAGACACCTCTTGAGATTGCGGAAGAAATAATAAAATTAGTTAAGAATGTTGGATAATGCATTTGAGGATGTTAAAGTGAAAAAGATAAGAGTTAACCTTGGAGACAGAAGCTACGACATCTGTATCGGAACCAAGATTCTCGAAAGGATTGGCTCTAAGCTGAAATCTTTCAGCTCAAGCCCGAAAGCAGCAATCATAAGCAATCCTACCATATATAGACTTTACGGTAAAAAAGTTCTGGCTTCCATAAAGTCGTCAGGATTTGACGCCATCCCTGTGATAATCCCTGACGGAGAAAGATACAAGGACATAAGTATAGTTCAGAAGATTTATGGAGAACTTCTCAAGCACGGGCTTGACAGAAAATCTGCTCTCATCGCGCTCGGTGGAGGGGTTATTGGAGACATAACAGGTTTTGTCGCATCAACATACATGAGGGGAATTGATTATATCCAGATTCCGACAACACTGCTTGCTCAGGTTGACAGTTCAGTCGGAGGCAAGACAGGCGTGAATCACAAGCTCGGGAAAAACATGATAGGCACATTCTACCAGCCAAAACTTGTATGGATAGATATTGATACATTAAAGACATTACCTAAAAGAGAACTCCGCGCAGGTTTAGCTGAGGCGATTAAATACGGTGTTATATGGGACAGTAAGCTTTTTAAATTTCTGGAAGAAAACAAAGAAAAAATCCTGTCTCTTAACAAAAAGGCGTTAGGTTATCTCATCAGGCGCTCATGTGAGATTAAGGCAGCGGTTGTCTCAAAGGATGAAAGAGAATCAGGTCTCCGCGCAATCCTCAATTACGGGCACACGATAGGCCATGCAATAGAGACAGCTACAGGATATAAAAAATATCTTCATGGCGAGGCCCTTGCCATCGGGATGCACACTGAGGCAAGACTGGCAGAAAAACTCGGCATTGTCAATGAAAAATCAGTCAGGAAGATAAAATCCCTTATAGATTCTTACTGTCTGCCTTCAGAGATGCCATCAAAAATTGACGTGAATCCTCTTCTTGCTTCTATGCAGCTTGATAAAAAAACAGTTGCAGGAGAGTTGAACTTTATACTGCCGGAACGGATCGGAAAGGTGAGGATTCAGAAAGGCATCAAAGGGAGGATTATAAGGGAGACCTTAAAGACAAGCTGAACTTTTTATTTGCTTTTTCTTACCCTTTCCCCAAAAACTTCCTTACATCTCCGGCCCGCATTGTGACCCTTTGCGTATCAAGATATTCAAGAATTGGAAGTGCATATTTTCTTGAAGTGTTCAGGATGTCTCTGAACTCTGCGACTGTCATCTCCTTCTTTTTGCTGAAGAAGTTTTTCAGCGCATCAATTATCTTTTCGTAAACAGGCTTTGTGATATACATCGTTTCACTGATCCTCACAAGATTCCCCTGCTTTGCCATCAGCTTGAGAATATCATCAAGCTGTTTTGGCTGCATGCTAAGAGCCTTTAATAACTCCTCTTTCAATGGCGGCTGAAAGCCTCCCTGCTCAAGCATATTCAGAATCTTTGTCTCAATGCCTTTATCAACCTCTGAAAGTGAAACTTTAAAGGATGAAAGGTGCATAAGGTCTTTGTCCATTACAATATTGTTCATTGCTGCTGTAAGCGCATTAAAGATCTTCTGGTCAATCTTAAGCTGCGCCCTCACCTCTTCTTTCGGCATACCTGTTTTCAGGGGATTTTGTTTATGGAAGGCATTCAGGATTTTATCAATGTCTGCCCTGATTGCATTTACCGCAACGCCGTGGATAAGAATATTTTCATGCTGAATTACCGTGCCTTTTTGTTTTAATTCCCTTATCGAATCCTGTATTGCAGGCACATCCGCATTTATCCAGCCTTCAAGCGCAGCAACAGGCATTCCATTTATGCCTGCCTTTTTTATTTTCATTGCAATCTTCTCCTCAAGTGTTCCGAGTTCCAAAATCTTCATGTCTTCTATCCCCTCGGCTCTCTTCCTCCTGCCCGGATGCGCATCAAGAATTTCTCCTCCGCCGATTGTCTCAACAGGCGAGAACCTCCTTATAATGTATCTGTCTCCTGACATTACAATAACAGGCTCATGAAGCCTCAATTGACAGTAGCAGCCTTCACCGGGTTTTATTTCCTCAAGGTTATACAGTATTACCCTTGCAATCGTTTCAGATGTCCCTGAATGAAAATGCACAAGGCTTCTGTTTTTTAAAACAGGTGAATCCTTGATAAGTTCTATTTTTGCATCTACAGCCTTTGCAGGAGAAAATCTCCCGGGAACGACAACAACATCCCCTCTTTTCAGGCTTTCTTTTCCCACTCCGGAAACATTTATTGCAACCCTTTGCCCTGCAAACGCAGTCTTTATTGATTTTCCGTGGCTGTGAAGACCGCGCACCTTGCTGTTTATATTTGCCGGAAGTATCTCAACCGTTTCATCAACAGAAATGCTCCCTGAAATGGCAGTGCCGGTAACAACAGTGCCGAATCCCTTCAGCGTAAAAACCCTGTCAATGGGAAGCCTGAAGATCCCTTCTGTCAGCTTTGGCTTTACTGTTAAGGCAACGTCTCTGATTTTTTCCTTCAGGAGTTCTATATTCTTCCCTGTCTTTGATGAAACAGGGATTATATCAGCTCCTTCAAGGAATGTCCCTTTCACAAAATCCTTTGCTTCTTCTGAAACAAGTTTTATCCAGTCATCTTCAACAAGGTCTGCCTTTGTAATAACAATCAGTCCCGATTTGATTTTAAGGAGATTGCATATTGAAAGATGCTCTCTGCTCTGAGGCATTATGCCTTCGTCCGCCGCAATAACAAGGATAACAATATCAATGCCTCCTGCGCCTGCAAGCATATTCCTTACAAGCCTCTCATGTCCTGGAACATCAACAATCCCTGCTGTGAGCCCGTCAGGATAAACAAGGTCTGCAAAGCCGAGGTCAATCGTAATGCCGCGCTCTTTTTCTTCTTTCAGCCTGTCAGGGTCTATGCCTGTCAGAGCCTTGACCAATGCGCTCTTGCCGTGGTCAATGTGTCCTGCTGTGCCGAGTATTACATAATGCATAAATTCACTATATTGTAGTAAGCTTTATATGCGTAAGACAAGGAAGAAAAATCTACAAGGGGCTATGGCTGGATTGAGGCAAGATTCACGGGTCTGCAGAATAGGGGCTGAAGTCTCTACGAAGTAGAGCGGATAGCCCCGCCCTAAGAACTTGTAAGATATTAATATATAGTACCAGCATTTGCACTTTTACAAAGGCAGTTTAATATTGCCGAAAGACAGTTATAGCCACCATTTAAGGGCACATTTACAAATGAAAAAAATTGCGATAACAATGGGTGATGCAGCAGGAATCGGGCCTGAGATAATTGCCAAAGCCCTTTACTGCGTTGAGATAAGAGACTTCTGCGCTCCGGTTGTAATCGGAAGCAGAATTGTTATGCAGGAGGCAATAGACCTGCTTAACCTTCCTCTGAAATTAAGAATCATCGAATCACCTGATGAATGCACATCAGGAATAGGGACAATTGAGCTTATTGATGAGGGAACATCTGGAGGTTTTGAAAAAGGTAAGGCAACTGCCATGAACGGAAAGGCATGTGTCATTTATATCAAGAAGGCAGTTGAACTTGCTTTGAATAAAAAGATTGATGGGATTGTCACTGCGCCGATTTCAAAAGAGGCATTAAAGATGGCAGGCATGAAATGGCATGGCCACACTGAAATGCTTTCCGAACTTACAAACACCAAGGATTATGCGATGATGCTTGTCGGCGAACCTTTAAAGGTGATTCTTGTCACTATACATACTCCGCTCAGAAGCGTGCCTGACATGATTACAAGAGAAAGCGTATTAAAAACCATAAAGCTTGCAAAGAAGGCGTGCAGTATGATGGGGATAGAAAATCCGAGGATTGCAGTTGCAGGATTGAATCCCCATGCAGGCGAAGCAGGCATATTCGGAGATGAAGAAAGAAATGAGATTATCCCTGCAATTGAAGAGGCAAAGAAACTTGGGATTCCTGTAACGGGTCCTTATCCTCCTGACACAGTCTTTCGTAAAGAATACAAAGCTGAGATTGATATGGTTGTCTGCATGTACCACGACCAGGGGCTGGTTCCTTTAAAAATGATTGCATTTGAGGAAGGGGTGAATGTGACGGTCGGACTGCCTTTTATCAGGACATCGCCAGACCACGGAACTGCTTATGACATCGCATGGAAAGGGATTGCCAATCCCTCAAGCATGCTTGAGGCAATAAAAATGGCGACAAGACTTGAGATATAGAATTGGGCTAAAAAGACAACCCTTCTGTCTTTATAACAATCCAGTTAAGCCGTTCTTTTTCGAGGAAGAGTTTCATTCGCACCGGATTTTTGATGTCACCAATATAATAACCCGTATCATTTCCGATTGTTGCAATCACCCGCAGGTCAAAAGAAGCTGATGCTGACTTATCCTTCACCTCTATCTTGAGGTTTTCATACTCAACCTTTATTCCTGAGATTTTCTTAAACTGCATTTCAAGAGTCTTTTTTAAAAGAATATATGTGAACCCGTGATTGTCCTGATAATTGAATGAAACCTTTGCCATGACATTGTCAACCTCTTTTTTCTCAACTGCTGCCGCGCCTTCTTTTATGAGTTTCTTAATCCGGCTTTCGTCAGACGGCCAGAGGAAATAGATCACCACAGGTGCAATGATTAAGAGAAAAAGCAGTGTGACAGACTTCTTGCCCATGGTTTCCCCTGTTTGTCATTCCCTGACTTGATCGGGGAATCCAGAAAAAAAATTGGATTCCGCATCAAGTGCGGAATGACAGAAAAAAGATAGCCCTGTAACAAGTCCATAGGGAATTTCAATTATTCCTCATTGGTTATATTATATTTCACATCCACTTTAATGTCTTTTCTCAGTGAATGGTAAACAGAGCAGTATTTTTCCTGTGAAAGGGATATTGCCCTGTCCATCTTTTTCAGAGTAATATTTTTCCCTGAGATATTTATGACCATCTCCATTGTCTTATAGTATTGCGGCGGCGTGAGATTCCTCTCGCCGGAATAATCAATCTTAAAGCTTGTTATTTCTGCCCTCATCTTCTGCAAAAAAGACACAACATCTATTGCAAGACATCCTGCAACGCTCATGAGGAGAGTCTCTGTCGGAGAGCATCCCCACTGGAATTCAGCGTCATAATCAACCTCCTCACCCCGCTGTGTTCTGCCATGA
The DNA here is from genome assembly GCA_003535475.1 of Nitrospiraceae bacterium. Lineage (GTDB taxonomy): Bacteria > Nitrospirota > Thermodesulfovibrionia > Thermodesulfovibrionales > UBA1546 > UBA1546. The sequence goes on along the minus strand of DOHC01000256.1, from coordinate 2,404 downwards.
AAAATTAATTCCTTTTCCCATGTTAAAGCGCCCTTGTTTACAGGCGGTATCTTCTCTTTATACCCCGCGAGGCCTAAAGTTTCTTTTTCCTCTCCCATCCATTCCTCCATATATTTTTATGTTACGGCAATTATTGCATCCTTGATTACTTTAAGCATTTGCTTAAGATTTTCAATGCTTATGCTCAAAGGCGGCATTATCACAATCACATTCCCGAGCGGCCTCAGAAAAACTCCGTTGTCCCTTGCATGATATGCAACCTTCCATCCCGTTTTTTCTTCCCACGCGTAAGGCTCTTTTGTATTTTTATCTTTTACGAGTTCAACTCCTGACATAAGCCCTTTATTCCTTGCGTCTCCTACATGGGGGAGTTCCGATATTTCCTTAAGCCATCCTTCAAGCAGTTCTATATTTGGCTTGAGATTCCTCAGTGTTTCTTCTTTCTCAAATATATCAAGGCATGCAAGCGCTGCTGCACATGCCAATGGATTGCCCGTGTATGAATGGCCGTGAAAGAATGTCTTAAGATCCCTGAATTCACCTGAAAATGCATTGTAAATCTCATCTGTAGTGATTGTAGCTGCCAATGGCAGGTAACCTCCTGTGATGCCTTTTGAAATGCAGAGGATATCAGGAACTATTCCTTCATGCTCACAGGCAAACATCCTTCCTGTCCTTCCGAATCCTGTTGCAACCTCATCAGCAATCATCAGGACATTATATTTTGTGCATAAATCCCTGACGCCTTTTAAATAACCCTCTGGCGAAACTATTATGCCGCCTGCTGCCTGAACCAATGGCTCAATAATAACTGCTGCAGTCTCGTAAGAATGCTTTATGAGAATCTCTTCCTTTTTTTTAAGACAGGCTGTTTTGCAGTCAGGATAAGTGAGTCCAAGTTCGCACCTGTAACAATATGGCGAAGGCGCATTATACGTTTTGAATAAAAGCGGGCTGAAAACTTTATGATATGTCTCTATCCCTCCAACGCTTACAGCTCCGAGAGTATCTCCGTGGTATGCATTCTTCAGCGAGAGGAAACTATTTTTCCCGGTTACTCCTTTATGCAGCCAGTACTGAAACGCCATCTTGAGCGCAACCTCAACAGAAGTTGAGCCGTTGTCGGAGTAAAAAACCTTAAATCCCCCCTCGCCCCCCTTTGCTAAGGGGGGGGTGGGGGGATTTGGAAGCTGACTTCCGATTAACGACTGGCTTAGTAACTTTATCAGCCTCTCTGCAAGCTGGATCGCAGGGATATTGCTTAAACCCAGAAGCGTTGAATGGGAAATTCTCTCTATCTGTTCCTTTATTGCATCATCAATTTCTTTTTTTCTGTGTCCGTGAATGTTTACCCACATTGAGGAGACACCGTCCAGATACCACCTGCCGCAGATATCTTTTATAAAACAATCCCTTCCCTCGGAAATAATGACAGGCTTTTCCTCAAGCCAATCCTTCATCTGCGTGAACGGATGCCAGATATAATTTTTGTCAGATTCTTCGAGATGACTGTTTTCGTCGTGAATTCCCATAGCACTATGATAACAGATTAAATTGAGGCGGCGTTAATCTTACTTATTGCTCTCAGGAAGCGTCATGTGCCTTATAATCTTTCCTTCAACAAGATAAACAACCATCTCCGCTATGTTTGTTGCGTGGTCAGCAATCCTCTCTATGTACTTTGATACGTACGTTATCTTAACAGCTCTGGAGACGGTCTTGGGATCCTGTATCATAAAAAATAAAAGCTCATTGAATACCTGCCAGTTAAGGTTATCAACCAGGTCATCACGTGTGAGCACATCACGCGCCAAGGCAGAGTCCCTCTTTACAAATGCATCCAATGCATCCCTTACCATGCCCTGTGCTATTTCCGCCATGCGAGGGATATCAATATACGGCTTAAGCTGCGGCTCTTCATTCAGCTCTAATGCTCTCTCTGAGATATCAACAGCAAGATCGCCTATTCTCTCAAGGTCAGTTGTAATCTTCATGGCTGTTGTTATCAGCCTCAGGTCACCTGCACGGGGCTGTCTCAGAGCAATCAGTCTTATGCATTCCTCATCTATTTCAACATCAAGCGCATTCACCTCAGTATCTTTGTCTATAACATCCGCTGCAAGTTTTGAATTTCTCTCAACAAGTGATTTTATTGAGTCGCTTATTGCCTTTTCTACCATTGAACCGAGCTTTAAGACCGTTCCTTTTAAATCTGTCAGTTCTTTTTCAAATATAGTTGCCATATTATCTCCTATCCGAACCTTCCGGTAATATATTCTTCCGTAAGCCTGTTAGAAGGGGCGGTAAATATCCTGTCAGTCTTGTCATACTCTACAATCTCACCAAGATACATGAATGCCGTATAATCAGAGACCCTTGCCGCCTGCTGCATGTTATGGGTAAC
>DOHC01000228.1 GCA_003535475.1 Nitrospiraceae bacterium | reverse complement strand
AAGGAAATAGGAGGATAAAAGGGTGATGGAAATCAAAAACAATGAGATGGAAAGGCTTTATGCTGAGACTTTTCATCGCATTGAAGAAGGCTCGATATTAAAAGGAAAGGTTATAGCCGTAAAGCAGGAAGGAGTCATAGTTGACATAGGATATAAAGCCGACGGCTTTGTTCCGGCTGAAGAGTTTTCTCCTGAGGAATTTTCAAATTTGCATGAGGGAACTGCTCTTGAAGTGTACGTAGACACCATGAAGTATTCCAATGGCATGGTTAATCTGTCAAGGAAAGCGGCAAACCGGATAAAGGCATGGGATATTATTGAATCAGCGATGGGAAAAGGCGCCGCTCTTGAAGGCGTAATTTCAGGGAAAACAAAAGGCGGGCTTTCAGTAGATATACTTGGGGTCACTGCTTTCCTGCCGGGATCTCAGATAGATGTAAAGGTAGTCAAGGACATGGACAGCCTTATCAGCAAGAGGATGCTTTTTAAAGTTCTGAAACTAAATAACAAGCGCTCAAACGTCATAGTATCACACAGGGCTGTCATGGAAGAAGAAAGACAGAAGAAAAAGACAGAGACTCTTGAAAAACTAAAGGAGGGAGTTCTCCTTACAGGCACTGTAAAAAACATCACAGACTACGGAGTTTTCATTGATCTCGGCGGGCTTGACGGCCTCCTTCACATATCAGACATATCATGGGGACGGATAACCCATCCTTCGGAATTCTTTGCGGTAGGTGACGAGATTGAAGTCATTGTGCTCAAGTTCGACGAAGAACAAAAAAGAGTTACCCTGGGTTACAAGCAGAAAAAACCCGACCCATGGAGCACCATAGACGAAAAATACCCTGCAGGCCAAAAAATAAAGGGGAATGTTGTGAACATAACGGAATACGGTGTATTTATAGAGCTTGAAAAGGGGCTTGAAGGGCTTGTCCACATATCAGAGATTGACTGGCTGCCGAAACCCAAACATCCGTTAAAATACCTTTCCATAGGAGAAACAGTAGAGGCAGTTATTCTAAAGGCTGATAAAAATGACCGCCGCCTTTCATTAAGCATAAAGCAGCTTAAACCAAGCCCGTGGGAGCTTGTTTCACAGCGGTACAGCGCCGGCCAACATATAACAGGCAAAGTAAAAAGCATTACTGACTTCGGGGTATTTCTCGGGCTTCCGGAAGGCGTGGACGGGCTTATACACATATCTGATATCTCATGGACAAAGCATATCAAACATCCGTCAGAGGTCATAAGAAAAGGGCAGAAAATAGATGCTGTTGTCCTGAGCATAGAGCCTGAGAAGGAGAGAATAGCATTAGGCATAAAACAACTCACATCAGACCCTTGGTTAACCGATATACCGGCAAGATTCAAGCTCGGAGATGAAGTGAAAAGCAAGGTGCTGAGACTGACCGACTTTGGGATATTCGTGGAAATAGAAGACGAAGTTGAGGGGCTGATTTACACATCCGAGATAGTAAAAGCAGAAGAACCTCTAAAAGAGGGTGACATTGTGTGGACAAGGATAATAAAGATTGACCTTGAAGAGAGAAAGATAGGGCTCAGCATGAAGAATGTTAAAAAGAGGGAGGAATGAAAAAAGCCTGTCTTTTTATCACAGGGTTTTTGATACTGCTGATAGTAATAAGCGTGATATTTGCCGTATTCCAGAAAAATGTCCCCCTCGGAGAAAAAGTCGCAGTTGTGCGCATTGAGGGCCCGATAATGGATTCAAAAAACACTACCGATGAAATAAAGGGCTACCTTAAAGACGCATCAATAAAGGCTATTGTATTGCGGGTGGACAGCCCCGGCGGTGCTGTTGCGCCGTCACAGGAAATATACGAAGAGGTTAAAAAAGCAACGCTGAAAAAGAAGGTCATTGTATCAATGGGCTCTGTTGCGGCATCAGGAGGCTATTACATCTCAGCGCCTGCTGACAGGATCATTGCAAATCCCGGTACATTAACAGGTTCTATCGGTGTAATAATGGAGATACCCAACATAGAGGGGCTTATGAATAAAATTGGCGTGAAAACAGAGGTAATCAAGAGCGGCAGGCACAAGGATATTGCATCTGCGTTCAGAAAAATGGGAAAAGAGGAAAGGCTGATACTGCAGGGTGTGCTTGATGATGTGCACGAACAGTTTATAAAAGCTGTATCCGAAGGCAGAAAAATTCCATTTGATGAGGTAAAGAAACTTGCCGACGGCAGGATATTCACCGGCAGGCGGGCAATGGAAGTGCGGCTCGTTGATGAACTTGGCACCCTTGAAGACGCTATCGCCACTGCGGGCAGGCTTGCCGGCATAAAAGGAGAGCCGGAGGTAGTAACCAAAAAAGAGAGATTTTCCATAACTGACCTCCTCAGAGGCAAATTCCCAAAAGAACTCTCTGAGCTATTCCCGACGGTAAAAATAAAATATCTGCTGGCGCCATAATCAGAGCGCCAGGATGATGCACAATCTAAAGCTTGAATTTTCTCTGTTCTAAATCTATAATTTAGGCAGGTATTAAACACGGCAAGGGCGTCATGAAAAGAGAGATATTTATATATGACAAAAACAAGGAAACTCTTGAGTTCCTGAGAGAGTTTTTTAGAGAGAATAATGAGTACTCCGCAATATTCATAAAAGATACCCAATCTCTCCTGAATAAACTTAATAAAAGGAAGCCTGAGACCCTTGTCATCGGAAGTCCTGATGAATTGAAAGGGATCAGCTATTCAAAAATAGGCTGTCCTGTAATATCAATGCTATCCGGCAATATAACTAAGAGCATCCGCTCTCTCATGCAGTGCAATATTGAATGCTATCTCATCAGCCCATTTCACAAGGAAGATTTTGAGTACAAACTTAAAACAGCCATCAGCAAAAAAGGCTTATTGGAAAGCATCTACGGAGAGAAAAAAGATCTTGAAACAGTGCTTGAATCTATACACCTTATATCTTCAACTCTTGATCCTAAAGAAGCGCTGTATTTTGTTGTAAGCAAGATAGCAGAAATCATAAATGTTGAAAGATGTTCTATGGTAAGCATTCCTCCCGAAGAAAGAAACCATGCTTATGTTGTCTCAACATTTGAAGACCCGAAGATAGCAAACATAAAGTTAGATCTAAAGAAATATCCTGAGATAAGAAAATCACTCAGCACAAGAAAAACTGTGGTAATAAAAGATGCATTAAAAGACCCTTTGCTGAAAGCGGTCAGGAATATTATTGTGCCTCTGGGAATACGGTCCATTCTTGTTATCCCCATTATCTTCAGGGATGAAGTTATCGGCACCTTATTCCTGAGAACTTCAAGGTCAAATCATACCTTTACAGAGAGGGAGATAAGACTCTGCACAGCAATTGCAAGCTCATCCGCAAATCTCCTCTATAACGCCTTTCTCCATGAGAAGATTGAAAATGAAAAATCACATTTTGAAAAGCTTGCCATAACCGATTATCTGACAGGGCTTTATAATGTCAGGTATTTTTACCGCCGTTTTGCCGAAGAGTTCAGCAGGACCCGGAGATACAAATTCCATCTAAGCTCCCTTATGATTGACATTGACCACTTCAAAGATATTAATGACAAATACGGACACAGAATCGGCGATATCGTCCTCAGCAAATTTGCAGGACTGTTGAAAAAACACACGAGAAAAAGCGATGTGCTTGCAAGATACGGAGGCGAAGAGTTTATTATGCTGCTCCCGCAGACACCTGCACAGGCAGCGGTAGCAAAGGCTGAAGCGCTGAGGGTTCTTATAGAGAAGCACAGGTTCAGCGAATTTGGGAGAAAAAGCAGGCTTACGGTAAGTATTGGCGTATCATCATATCCTGCCCATAATATAAAGGACAAAGATGATCTCATAACATTTGCAGACAAAGCCCTTTACAAAGCAAAGTCCACGGGCAGAAATATAGTAGTTCTCTACAACAGTCACATGTAAAGCGGGATCTTTCTCAAACTGAGGGGGTAACTTATCACTCTATTTGTCATTCCAGCTTGTCTGGAATCCTTCTTATTCACCTCAGCGAATCAGCCGAGGCTGAAAGAAAGATGCTGGACAAGCCAGCATGACAAACTGGTTTTAGAAATGTGACACTATTTATGGTCTTATTAGCAACTGCGGAGCATAAACAAAATGGACATAATAACTTCTCACATAAACGCTGATTTTGATTCCCTCGCTTCAATGGTCGCTGCAAAGAAACTCTACCCTGAGGCAGAAATAGTCTTTGCAGGCTCTCAGGAAAAAAAACTCAGGGATTTCATAGAGGCATTTGAGCCTGTGGAGATAAAACGCATTAAAGACATCGACCTGTCAAAGATTACACGTTTGATTATCGTTGACACTAAGAATCCTAAAAGGATAGGGCAGTTTGCAGAACTGATTTCCAAACCCGGAATAAGCATACACATATATGACCATCATCCATTTGCAAAAGGGGATATACGCGGCAGTCTTGAGATTATTGAGGAAGTCGGCGCTACAGCGACTATATTTTCAGAGATATTGAAAGACAAAAAGCTTCATCCCTCGCCAATGGAGGCAACCATCCTGTGTCTCGGCATATATGAAGAGACAGGCTCGCTGCTTTTCCCATCCACGACAGAGCAGGACCTTCTTGCCGCCGCCTATCTTATCAAACGCGGCGCCAATTTGAATATCGTCTCAAGTTTCCTCAGACTGGAAATGAGCCGTGAAGAACTTGATATCCTTAATGAACTTGTCCAGTCAGCAAAAGAAATAGTCAGCAGCGGGATAAGGATAAAAATAGCAAAGGCTTCGCGTGAGAGCTATCTCGGCGACGCTGCGCATCTCGCGCACAGGATAATGGATATGGAAGACATTGATGCATTATTCGTACTCCTCAGAATGGAGGGGAAAATACTTCTGGTGGCAAGAAGCCGTGCGCCTGAACTCAATGCCGCGGATGTGATGAGAGAATTCAACGGCGGAGGCCATTCTACGGCAGCCGCGGCTACTGTAAAGGAAGAATCCCTTGAGATAATCGAGGAAAGGCTGACGAGAGTTATACTTGATAATGTAAAGCCGGGCAAGGTTGCATCGGATATTATGACAAGCCCTGTGGTAAGCATTAACTGGGACAGCGCCGTAAAGGAAATAGAAACAATAATGACCAAATACGGCGTGAACGTTCTCCCTGTTATAAAAAACTCAAAGTATACCGGCTTAATATCAAGGGAAATCGTTGAAAAAGCGCTTTTTCATGGATTTGACAAAAGCAAAGCCATAGATTTCTGCACAACTGATGCTGCAACTGTCAGCCCTGACACATCTATCAGGCAAATAGAACAGATGATGATAGAACATAACCAAAGATTTATGCCGGTAATAGAGAAAGACATTATAGTCGGCGCAATAACAAGAACTGACCTTTTAAGAACCATTTATGAAGAATTTTTAAAACGGCGCAGGCTTGATAAATCAGATACAAGAGAAAAACCATCCATAGGAAGAAACATAGCAGTGCTTCTCAAAGAAAAATTTCCGGCTGAAATATACTCCATCCTCAAACTTGCAGGAGAGATTGCGGATCAGCTTGGGATTAACGCATATCTTGTCGGAGGTTCAGTAAGGGATCTGCTCAGGGGCGAGGAAAATTTTGACATTGACATTGTTGTTGAGGGAGACGGAATTTCCTTTGCAAAAGCATTCGGCAGGAAACTGAATGCAAAGATAAGAACGCATGAGAGGTTCGGCACGGCAAAAATAATCACAGACAATCTGAAACTTGATGTGGCAACTGCAAGGACAGAGTATTACGAATCCCCTGCATCCCTTCCCAAGGTGGAAATTTCCTCAATAAAAAAAGACCTTTACAGGAGGGATTTCACAATCAACACCCTTGCAGTAAAGCTTAACCTGAAGGATTTCGGGCTGCTTATAGACTTTTTCGGCGGACAGCGCGACCTGAGAGAGAAGATTGTAAGAGTTATACACAATCTGAGTTTCATCGAGGATCCCACAAGGGCATTCAGGGCAATAAGATTTTCAGAAAGATTCGGCTTTAAGCTCAGCAAACATACGGAAACTCTTATAAAGTCAACGCTCAAATTGGATCTCTTCAGGAGGCTTTCAGGAGCAAGGCTTTATGAGGAACTCCGGCTTGCATTCAGCGAAACAGAACCTGTCAAGACTCTTAAAACACTTTCTGAATTCGGGCTGTTAAAAGTGATACATCCGGGACTCTTATTCAATAATGAGCTCGAGTCAGCATTACAGTCTATGTTTGAGACTCTCGCATGGTTCAATCTGCTTTTCCTTGAGGAAAGTCCTGACAGGGGAGCGCTGTACCTGATGGCTCTGCTGTCCACCCTTAAAGAGGAAGAAAGGAACACCGCTGTCGAAAGGCTGGCACCACCCCTCAGGGTAAGAGAGATGACAACAAAAGGCATAGCACAGTCGAAGGATATACTGAATAAACTTCCCTTAAATGATCCAGCCGGCTTGTATCATGTTCTGAATGGAGTCAGCATTGAAATCCTTCTGTTCTCAATGGCTCGGAGCAAAAGCAAACAGAAACAGAAAGCAATATCTCAATATCTGATTGAATTAAGGAAGATAAAGCCGATTCTGAAAGGTAAAGACCTGCAAAGGATAGGCTTCAAGCCGGGTCCCGTTTACTCTAAACTTTTTTCAGAACTGCTTGATGAAAAACTAAGCGGCAGACTGAAAACCAAAGAGGATGAAGAAAGGTTTATCACAGAAAAATATCTAAAAAAACAATGACAGGTGAAACCCTCACGAGCCTTCAGCTCACAAAGGGGTATGAAAATACTTTTGTCATTCCCCGACTTGATCGGGGAATCCAGAAAAAGTGGAACTGGATTCTCTGGTCAAGCCAGAGAATGACATTTTCGGAGCAACAATGAAAACATGCGCTCTGTGTAAAAAGCCAATCGAGATTGACAGATTTTTTTCGCGGAAGGCTTTATGCCCTGGATGCGGAGGAGACCTGCATATATGCCTGAACTGTAAATTCCACTCGGAAACTTCCCATAACAAATGCCTTGAACCGAAGGCTGAATTCCAGAGAACGCGGGATAAGGCGAATTTCTGTGACTACTTTATTTTTAGAGAAAGCTCAAGCGGCAATTCAACAGATAAAGACAGGGGCAATGCAAGAAAAAGATTTGATGAGCTTTTTAAAAAGTAATCCCCCGTTAGAAATTATCTTCTCTAACGGGGCAAATTGTAAATTATTTAACCGCATCTTTAAGCGCTTTGCCTGATATAAATTTCGGCACTCTTGCAGCCGGGATATTGATAACCTGCCCTGTTTTAGGATTGCGCCCTTTTCTGGCTTTTCGCTTCACGGTTGAGAATGCTCCGAAGCCGACAAGCGTAACCTTCTGCCCTTTTTTCAATGATAACTTGATTGCATTTAAAGTTGAATCAAGCGCCTTTGAAGCATCTGTCTTGCTCAGCCCAGCACCCGAAGCTATCTTGTCAATAATCTCCGCTTTTGTCATTAACTTCCCCCCTTTCTCTTAACTGGCAATGGCTGTCCGATGATTAATATCGGAATGCAGTAACACTATCAAGAAGAATATATTTTGTCAAGCTGAAATTTGATTTCTACATATCCATTATCTTCTTCCTCAGTATCAATATCTCAAAAGCCATGGAAGCCATTGAAACCAGTGTATTGAGATAATTCACATTAGCGTCAAGAACCGAATCGATCCCGTTGTCCGCATAAAGCAAAGCCACTGCCCTGTCTCTTATGCTTATCGGAATTGTGAGGCTGTCCTGCGGTGTTCCAGACAGTATTTTTATAAGATCTTCATTGCCGTGCGACTTAAGCACAGGGCCCCTGTAATAAGCCTTCTTCACAAGAACATCGTTAAATATCGACGAGGCGCCTCCCGAAGACAATGCATTGATATCAACTCCTTCAACCGTTAACCCTTTAGCCTTCCACCCTGAAACCCCATTGCCTTTCACTATAAACAGCGCCGCCCTTTTTGCAGCCTTCTGCGCCTCGCTTATTAGAATCCCTGCAATCTCTTCTTTTTCGGTCACATTTGCAAATGCCTGTTTTACTTTCTTGAGTTCCTCCGAATCTGTGACAATAACCTGTTTTTCTTCCTCAATGCGGTCAAAAATGCTTATATATCTGAGATCCCTTTTAATTCTGTAGTATTTCTCGAGTGCATAGAGAATCCTCAGTTCCGATGCGGCATAAGGGATTACGTCATAGCCGCTGATAAACCTGAAATCATCCACCGCCTTCATATCCTTGGGGTCAAGCATTGCCATATGTAATCTGTTTTTATCTTTTTTAAACGGGATCGCCTTGTATTTCTCCGCCATCTCCCTGTTTATTGCAGAGATTGTATCTTCATCTATATTCACCAGTTGCGAAGGTTCAACAATAGGAATCTTGAGATAGTGGCTGAGAAATTTTGTGAATTCGTCTTCTGTAAGAATGCCAAGCTCAACAATATTTGTCCCTATCCTGCCTCCGAAAATAACCTGACGCTCAAGAGCAAGTCTCAAGTGTTCTTTTGTAATAAGTCTATCCAGTTCAATAATGAAGTGCAACAC
>DOHC01000040.1 GCA_003535475.1 Nitrospiraceae bacterium | reverse complement strand
ATGCCCTGCCCTCAGGATGATGAGAGATGAGCAGGTCTACGCTCTTCCCTTTTGCCTTCAGGCTTTCGGCAAGCAATAATTCTCCAACCTCTATATCTATTCCGACAAGTGCAGATTTTATCTTTTCCTCGCCGCTGCCGTTTAATATCCTTGAATCAGAATATGGGTTTTCAAGCGTCTCGCTGTCAAAGAATTCTTTCTCGTCTTCCTTGAGCTTCTCAAAATCTTTTTTCCTTGCATCAAGTTCTTTCAGAACAGCGTCTTTTCCGCGGGGGTCATTCTCAATAGCTGTGGATACAGCCTTTTTGTAGAGTTCATTAAGGGTCATTTGGAATCCTTTTCATCGGAGATTTAATGGTTTATTCTATTTGTTGTCTTTTCTGTTTGTCAATCGCTTCCGCTATTATAGAAATAAAAAATTTCAGTATTCATTTTATGCTAACACTGGCAGGGAATAAGTATGTTATATTATGTTCTCATGCGTAAATACATTTTCCCCATTTTTGTATTCGCTGCTGCATCTATGCTGAATGTGCCGCTGTCATACGGCAGCAGCGATGCCAGCCATGACTGCACAAAATGCCATAAGCTATCCATAGACGAAGCGCAAAATATAGTTCAGGGAGGCATACCTGCTTCAAGGGTTCTTGAAATAAACCCCGGCCATGTTAAAGGTGTATGGGAGATAGTTTTTGAAGTAAGAGGGCAGAAGGGGATAGTCTATATAGGTTTTTCAAAAGAACTTCTCATCTCAGGCGACATATTTGACCTCAAGGCAAGAAGAAACCTCACAGGAGAAAGACTTTATGCCCTTAATAAGGTTGACATATCAAAGATACCTCTTGACGAAGCTCTGCTCATGGGCGATGCGAATGCACCAAAGAAAGTTATCGTCTTTACAGACCCCGATTGACCCTTCTGCGGGAAACTTCATCTGGAGATGAAGAAGATATTGGAAAAGAGAAAAGATATAGCCTTTTATCTGAAGCTATTCCCTCTGGTAAAGATACATCCGAAGGCCTATGAAAAATCAATGGCAATAGTATGCAAGAAGTCATTAAAACTTCTTGAAGACAACTTTGCCGGCAAAAAACTTCCTCCTCCTGAATGCAAAACCAAAGAGATAGACGAAAACCTAAAGCTCGGCGAAAGACTCGGTATCACAGGNNACAGAAAACCTTAAACAACAAAATATTTTCAAATAATTTTTTGTCCGCCTCCTTTATTTACGCTATGTAATTAAAAGGTTATGACATTTAGTATTCTATGTTTATTCGTGTTGACGCAATGTGAAGTTTATGATAACCTTTTACTAAATTATGCTGTGTCAGAGGAAAAGTGTTTAGCACTGATAGGGCAAGACCCCTGCAAAACCTTTTTTTATCAGAGAGCTGGAAAAGCCGCTTCAAGGCCCTTTCTGATGCTATAGGATTTAATCTAAGAATCTATTCAGAAGATGGGAACCCAATTTTTTCTACTGAGGATCATTTTCCAATGTGCAGGAGTTTGCTTTCTGCGCCTGATTTTAGGTCTAAATGCGATACCTACTGCCACAACAGTATGATGGAAGCTTTTAGTAAATGCCACCCAATAATCTATAAGTGTTATGCAAAAATAATGAGTTTTGCCTTTCCAGTCGAATATATGGGTGAAAAGGTAGTAATCTTAGGACAGGGGTCATTTTCCACCTACGAAGATTTCCGCGAATTTATAAAACATTTAAGCTTTTCTAAGGTTAAAGATTTTTCTGTAACAGGCCCCCTTAAATTTACTACTGTTGAAGATGCAAGAAATGCATGCAGTATTGTGGATAGTTCTATAACTCAGCTTTTAAAAACCACTCATGAAACCATTACACTTAAGAAAAAGGTGGACAGCCTGAAAGAAGTCCTTGGCATGGGCATGTGGGGTGTTGCTTCTAAGGAGCAACCAGAGACACTTTATAAATATATGATAGCTAATCTATTCACACTTCTTGACATTAAGTATATTGTAATTTTTTCATTAGACAAAGAGCGCGGCATCTATAAGAGCCTTTACAGCCTGAAGAATAATGATAGGGAGGCAGAGACCTTCAGCTTCAGCGAGCATGATATCATAGTACAAGAGCTCCTTAAAGGTAAGCCGTTTGTTTCATCAATGGAACCCTATATGGCTGTCAGGGTTGACTTTCTGAAAGACACAAATGCCTTCTATTTTTTCCCTATCTTAGTTAATCAGAGATTAGAAGCTATCTTAGGTATCTTTGACAACCATCTTGAAAAGAGCGATATAACTATCATTAATGGATTCTGTACGCAAACAGCAATATCCATAGAAAATCAAAGATTACACCGTGAACTATATAGGAAAATTGATAGATTTGCTATTGTCTCAGATATAACAAAGACCATAACACATATTCTAAACCATGAGACACTGCTCCAGACAATTCTTGATAAGTCTGCTGAGCTGCTCAAGGCAGAACAGGGGTCCCTGATGCTGCTTGACCATGAAACTGAGGCGCTGCTTCTTAAGGCAAAAAGAGGGGTAAACAATAGCCTAACAGAAAAACTCAGGATTCAAAAGGGTGAGGGAATAGCTGGGAAAGTAGCTGAACTCGGTGAACCATTCCTTGTCGAGAATGTTGAAAAGGATCCAAGGATTAAGCAGAAAAACAGACTGCGGTATAAGACAAGGTCATTTGTCAGCGTGCCTATAACGATACAAGACCGAGTCATTGGAGTGCTGAATCTATCAGATAAGACAACAGGTGATATCTTCAATAAAGAGGACTTAGAACTCATTCAATCCTTTGCAACTCAGGCCGCTATTGTTATGGAGAGGAATGTGTTTTATACACAAACAGAAGAGTTGAGAAAGTTAGTTATAACAGACTCCCTCACAGGTTTGCTAAACCGCAGATACCTGAGTGATAGATTAGAAGAAGAATTATTGCGTTCTCAGAGATATGGTAGGCTTTTAAGTCTTCTGATGGTGGATATAGATGGGTTTAAAGGTTATAACGACACATTTGGCCATCCGATTGGCGACAAGGTGCTTAAAGCTATAGCAGAGTCTATATTGAGATGTGTAAGGTCTGTGGATATAGCATCTCGTTACGGCGGAGACGAATTTGTAATAATACTGCCAGAAACAGGTAAGACATTAGCTGTTAGTATAGCAGAAAGATTAAGGAGTGATGTAGCAGAGATCAAATCACTGCATGGAGGCGTAGCTCTTACAATCAGCATCGGCATCGCTTCTTATCCAGAAGATGGTAAGATAAGTGAGTTGCTTCTTGAAAATGTTGACAAGGCTCTCTATCTTGCTAAAAATAGAGGAGGAAATAGAATGGAGGTGTTTTCATAAGATGCCCTTAAGAGCACTCACGGAAAAGGAGTTCTTTAACAGAAAAGAAGAGCTGGCAGAGCTGTACCTCAGGGCTTTAGAGACTGAAAAGGGCAATGCGCAGAGCCTATACATCTCGGGGCCGAGAGGCATAGGCAAGACAGAGCTTCTCAAACAGTTGTTTAACCATCTTTTTTGGGGTCAGGACAAGATAGCCCCCTTTTATTACTCAGTCAACAGCGCCATTCTTTCCGTACAGAACTTTTCCAGAGATTATCTTACGCGTTTCATCTGCCAGAGGCTTGCTTCCGAGAAAAAAGAGTCTGCGCTTGCATATCTGGAGGGGCTATCAATGGAAAGCCTGACTGCTATGCTTGAGGAAAGAAAAGCTGCATGGGCGCTTGAGATGCTTGACAGGTTCAGCCAAAGCCGCGAACCTATGGATTCACTACGCATCGCATTAAATGCCCCTTACCAGTCAATTCTTTCTACCGGAATGCCTGTGGTTGTCATTATAGACGAATTCCAGAGGCTTAAACATCTTAATATTGAAGAAAGGCCTGAGCCCTCGCTGGTCTCCGTCTTTGAAATGACGTTGTCATCAAAAAAAGCACCGCATATAATTACGGGCAATCAGGCTGAGATGCAGGAAATGCCTGTTACAGGAGGCCTTGCAAAGATAGACCTCCAGCCGCTGAGAATAGAAGACAGCACTTTACTTTTTTCATTTTTACTCGATGCTTATGGCCTTACAATGGATTTAACGCAAAATGCTCTGCTGAATCATCTTGGAGGAAATCCGTTTTATCTGAGGTGCATAGCAAAGACAGCAGGACTAAAGAAAAAATCAGGAGAGAAAGATCTGTGGATGGCTTATGTAAGTGAAATTACTGGCGGAAGCATATACCTTTACTGGACAGCTGTTCTGAAGAATTTTTTTCCTAAACTCGGCATCAGAAGAAATGTTCTTGAGGTTATAAATAAGGTCTATCACACGGGCGAACCCCTTACCCAACAGAGGATATCAAAGGCATTCTCATTAAGCGATAAAGATACGGAAATAATCACTGGTGCCCTTTATAATGCAGGTTTTATAAGCGGAGAGTTTGGTGTCTTAAAGGCCCCTGCGGATAGAGTTTTAATCGACTTTGTTGACTGTCTTTACACAAGGGAGATCCAAGGGAGATCCTACAGAGATATCGAAAAACAAATGCTTGAGAAAACATCTGGCGCTAAAGGCAAGGGGTTATCATTCGAGATGACAATCCCGATGATGAAAGACGCAGAGCTTATTGCCGCCCAATGCATAGAGCAGATAGGAAAAAATTTACATTTCAATCAGGAGGTTACCGGTCAGCTTCAGATGGCTGTTATTGAGGCCTGCATAAACGCAATTGAACACAGCAAGGGCGAGGAGAGAAAGATTTATCTGACGGTTGAATTTATTGACGGTATCCTTGAACTCTCGATTGAAAGTTCCGGCAGAGAGTTCGTGTCAAAAGAATCAGGGGAGCCATTTCTTGGAAAAGAGATTAAGGAAGGCATCAATAGAGGATGGGGTATAACCATAATGAAGAACTTTGCTGATTCTGTGAGTTTCGAAAAAACTGAGAGAGGAACAAAAGTAGTTATGGTAAAGAGTGTTGGCATATCAGCTAAAAACAGCAAGGAGGACTCAAAATCAGGTGGATAACTTTTCGATATTATCAAAGACAATTAACGGCATAGTTATTTTTATGCCCAAGGGATATGTAAATGATCTCGGAGCCGAGAACCTCGAGCATGCCTGTGAGGAGTTTCTGAGTAAAGAGATGAAGAAGGTCGTAATAAATTTCTCAGAGATACAATATATTAATAGTATCGGGGCATCAATTTTTACCGGAATAGTTCAGAAGATTGCAGAGCATGACGGCATGCTCTGTTTTACTAATATGAAAAAGGTTCACAGCGATGTTTTTGAGATGCTCGGAATTACAAGGCATGTAAAGGTTTTCAAGGAAGAAAAAGACGCTGTTAATTTTTTGAAAGAGTCCGATTAAAATGGTGGAAAAAAGGGATATAACGAGGCTTATCTTCAGTATATCGTCTCTTGCTGATCTGGGGCAAGAGGTTACATCTACAAAGAGCTTCAACGAGAGGATGAAGACCGCCCTTTATGTCATCACAGGGATGTTTTCTGTTCCAAAGGCTGCTCTGCTTTTATACAATTCAAATCAGCAGAGGCTGGAACTGCTTACGCATAAAGGTTTCAAAGATACCACATGGTCAAATATACATGTAACAGCAAAGCACATAAAGAGCTTTAGCAAGAATGAACCGTACAATTTAAGCAAGGTAAAAACGAATTCTTTTTATAATCCCAACACGGAGGCGTTAGAGAAATTTCATACAAAGACATTTATCCCTCTGTTTGCAAAGGATGAATTTGTAGGCGCTATATGTCTTGGGAAGAGGCTCTCACGACCTTCTTATCTTCGGAGTGAAAAAAATGTGCTTAAGGTAGTGGCAAACCAGATAGCAATAACACTGCATAATTCATCCCTCTTTAGGAGGCTGACAAACAAGGTGAATGAAAATAAAAAATTATATGAAAATATGAGGCATATATACAATGACACCATTAAAGCATTTGCTGCTGCAATCGACGCCAAAGATGTATACACAAAGAATCATTCATTCAGGGTTGCAAAATATGCTGTTGCCATAGCAATGGAGCTTGGATGGAAGGAAAAGGACGTCGAGGCTATATATGTGGCAGGTCTTCTCCATGACATAGGAAAGATAACAATTGACAGGGGAGTGATAAATAAAGGGGAAGACCTATCAGTGGCCGAGCTGAACGAAATAAAAAGGCATCCCCAGATTTCCTATGACATACTTTCAAAGATAAATTTTCCGTGGAAAGACCTCGTGCACTTTGTTAAACATCACCATGAAAGGATAGACGGCAGGGGGTATCCAGATTCTCTTCAGGGTGAAGAGTTAAGCGACGGCGTAAAGATACTTGCGATTGCAGATGCCTTTGATGCAATGACCACAGACCGGCCGTACAGGAAAAAACTGTCTTTGACCGAAGCGTTACATGAAGTAAAGAAGTGTCTGGGCACGCAGTTTGACAGCAGGATATCAAATGTCTTTTTCAGGGTTCTTCAGAAAGAGATCAAAGGAGAAACTAAAGAGGCGCAGATACTTCCTCATTTAGACAAAGGCTTCGACCCTAAGGTTATAACCACGCTCCTTGAAACAATTACTGCCGAACTTTCTGCGTAAATGATTCTATGTGCAGAATTTGGTGCCGGTGGAGAGACTTGAACTCTCACGGGGTTGCCCCCACCGGATTTTGAGTCCGGCGCGTCTGCCAGTTCCACCACACCGGCTTAATTTTCTATAACATTGCAGTTATGCCGCAGCAACGTCAAAACTTCCGATCCGCCTGAGCCTTTTATACCTTTCATCTGTGAGTTTTCCGCCGCTCTTGCTGCCAAGCTCTTCTATTGACTGCATTATTATCTCAGAAATATTTTTCGCAACTGCTTCCGGGTCTCTGTGGGCGCCGCCAAGCGGTTCAGGTATTATCCCGTCAATTATCTTAAACCCGAGAAGGTTCTGTGCGGTAAGCTTGAGCGCATCTGCTGACTTTGAGAACTCCTCCGGAGTAAGATCTCCGTCTTTTTTCCATAATATCGCAGCGCAGCCTTCAGGTGATATGACAGAATAAACAGAGTGCTCAAGCATATAAATCCTGTCTGCAACTCCCAATGCAAGCGCTCCGCCGCTTCCGCCCTCGCCGATAACAACAGAGATTATAGGAGTCTTCATTTTTGACATCTCCATGAGATTCGTTGCTATTGCCTCTGACTGGCCTCTCTCTTCAGCGCCTATGCCGGGGTAGGCTCCGGGGGTGTCAATAAGTGTGATTATAGGTTTCTTAAATCTCTCTGCAAGTTTCATAAGCCTCAGCGCCTTCCTATAGCCCTCCGGCTGCGGCTGTCCAAAGTTTCTGTATATCCTTTCCTTTGTCCCTCTTCCCTTTTGGTGGCCTATAATCATTACATGCATGCCGTTTATGGTTGCAAACCCTCCGGCTATCGCAGGGTCATCAGAAAACCTTCTGTCGCCGTGAAGCTCTATGAAATCTTCTGAAAGCATGTCTATATAGTCAAGTGTATACGGCCTGTCAGGATGCCTTGCAAGAAGCGTTTTCTGCCACGGGGTGAGATTGGAAAAGATTTCAGAGCGGAGTTCTTTTGCCTTTTTCTCAAGCTTTTTTACAGCCGAGTTTATATCTGTGTCTTTCCTGTTAGAAAGACGTTTAAGCTCCTCTATTTTAAGCTCAAGCTCTTCTATGGGTTTTTCAAACTCAAGATTATATCTCATGATGGGAAGTTAAAAGTTAGAAGTTAAAATTAAAAAAATTCCATAACTTCTCACTTTGCACTTTAAACTCTTAACTTGTTATTCTCACAGCTCCTTTCCCGAGTATCCCTTCAAGCCTGCCTATCAGCATGCTGCTTGGATCTATCTGAAACCCTGTGGCAATAAACACCTCAGAGTCAGGCAAATCCATTTTTAAATATAAAGGGCATTCCCCTGAACTGCCTGACAGCGCTTCCCTCAGGTTTTCGAGGATTAGACTGTCAGCAATAGGGTATTTTATACTAATCTCGCATTTTAAGCCATTTCTGGAACCAAAACCGTCTATCTTTACTATTTTGTTTGAGATAAGTTTTGTGCCTTTTTCTGTGCGGTCAACTGTCCCCTTCACAATAACCAGCGCGTCTTTCTTAAGAAGATCCCTGTTGTTTTTGAAGAGTTCCGGAAATGCAATCGCCTCAACGCTTCCTTCCTCATCTTCAAGGGTAAAGTATGCCATTGTTTCCGCTGTTCCGCGTCTCTGTATATTTTTAATCCTGCTTATAACGCCTGCAACCTGAACTTCGTCCCTGTCAGAAATACTGTCAAGCTCGGAAGTCCGTTTTATGTGCAGAGCTGATAATTCTTCCCTGTGTTTAATAACAGGATGACCTGTGACATAAAAGCCGAGAGCCTCTTTTTCACAACTTAGGATTTCCATCTCATCCCATTCTTTAATAGTGTCTGCCTCTTCCTGAGAGCCGAAAATGTTTTGCTGTCCCAGAAGGCTTCGGCCGCGAGAACCGTTAAGAGAATCCTGCACAAATAACATAGCCCTTGCCCTTGTTAATCCAAGAGAATCAAATGCCCCTGCTTTTATAAGGTTTTCAACAACCTTTTTATTTACCTTTCTTGAATCCGCTCTCTTAATGAAATCCTCTATCGAGGAAAAGCTGCCCTCCTTGTCCCTTGCATCAAGGATTACCTCTATAGCTGAACCTCCAACGCCTTTAACTGCCTCAAGGCCGAATCTGACAGAGCCGCCTATGACTTTAAATTCCCTTCCGCTCTCGTTTATATCAGGAGGAAGCATTTTTATAGACATATTTCTGCACTCAGCAATCAGATGAACTACTTTGTCTGTATCACCCATATCAGCGCTTAATGTTGCCGCCATAAACTCAACAGGATAATGCGCCTTGAGGTATGCAGTATGGTATGCAAGATATGCATAAGCAGCTGAATGGGATTTATTGAAACCATACTCAGCAAATAAAGCCATAAGGTCAAACAGCCTTGTAGCCTTTTTCTCTGATATCTTGTTTGCAACCGCTCCGTTAATAAACGCCTCTTTGAGTTTTTCCATCTCCTCCGGTTTTTTCTTGCCCATGGCTTTTCTAAGTATATCCGCCTGCCCCATGGTAAAGTTCGCAAGTTTGTTTGCAATCTGCATTACCTGTTCCTGATAAAGAATTACGCCGTAGGTCTCATCAAGCACTTCCTTTAACTGGGGCAGTTCATATTTGACAGCCGTCTTTCCTTTTTTTCTCTTGATGAAATCATCTATCATGCCGCTTCCTATGGGGCCCGGCCTGTAAAGCGCCACGAGCGCTATAAGGTCTTCAAATCTGTTCG
>DOHC01000052.1 GCA_003535475.1 Nitrospiraceae bacterium | reverse complement strand
ACTCCGGATTGCATAAACAAAAGCAATACAAATGGCGAGAGGGCAAAAACTGCGCCTTGGGCAATATACAGTATGCCAGTTGAATTATATACTACAGCAAAGCCTAAAGCTGTTAAGGCTATAAGAAGCCCCTGAATTATTCCATTAATTAGTATCTGCATGTCTAAACTTCAAATAGCAAAAACAATGCCATCTATTAACCGCTTGATTTTAAAATAATATCAGCCTCTACTAATAATTCAAGCAATTAAAGAATATCACCTGAAGTAGCAAAACTGCAACCTAAAATATCAAACATGTAATTATGCCTTGAGACATCTCTCTATGGTCTTCTGGAAAACGCCAAGAGCTTCCTGATAGCTTATTCCTGCCCCGGCCCTGTGGGCTCCCTTATTTCGCAACTGCCTTATCGTGATTTCTTCCTGATCAATCTCTCTTGCCTTCCGGTTAACCCAAAAATCCCATCTCTTATCTTGTAGACGGCTGAATCTCTCCTCTTGGATCATGCCCATGTTAAGCACAATTTTCCCGTAGTTGGTGTAATTGCAGACGCTTCGCTCATATGGTGATTGCTCCATATGAAACAACAAGAAACTCTCTTTAAGAAGCGTGACGATTTCAGCTTTCTTACTGTCACTTAGAGTGCCTTTTTCCAATTCCTGTGAATTTTGACTTTCCCGGATATATGTCAACTGCTTCTTTGCCTCGATCCTTCTTATCCCATGCCACAGATTGCGGGCCTCTTGTGTCTTGGCGAGTGAATTAATGATCTCTGATTTAAGGGACGTGAGAGAATTGACCGCCTTTATCCAATATCCTGAAGCGCCAAGATCTGTTGCCTGCTGGTAGTTCATCACCTTCTCTGATGCAGTAAACATGAGGACAGGAATGCTCGGGTCTATCTCCTTGAGCCTCTTTAACACCTGCACCCCGGAAATCTCACTTGGGATACGACCTTTGTCAAGAAGTCGCTCAAGCCTCAAGTCGAGGATAACCAAATCATATGGAAACATCCTTCCTTGGGATAATGCCCTTACAGCCACGTCATATCTCTTTATGGCGGCTCTGTTGTTTGTATCGGTCTCTTCGAGTAAAGGCTTTTGCCTTTCTAATTCGTTCTTATGCTTTTCAAAGATATCCTTGTTTCTCTTGCACTCCTCCCGGTATTTATTGAAAGCCACACCTTCTTGAGCGAAATGCGCATGTATATCAGATACTTCTTTTATCTGCGGCAATATGTCCGGGATCTCTATATCGCCGATACGCTTTGTATAGGCCTCAAGAAAATCGTCCGATGCTTTCTTCAGCTTAGTATTCACATCTTTCAGGCGCGCCTCAGTTTCACGCAAGCTGGACTCAGAACGGGAAAAATTAATCTCAGATTTCCTGAATTTGTCTTCCATTTCTTGGGTAGATTTTTTCGCTTCAAATGCCTGTTCCGCAAGCCGGTTTCTCAGATGTTCCGCATCTGAATATTCTGTCAAAGCTCTGGCCAATGTCTCCTGATAGGTCTCGATGACCTTTAGTGCATCCCAAACATTGTCTATTGAGGTAAATCGGCTATCCGACGTTGAAATAACGGAGGCACTATCCTGAAAAACTTGATAGTGGCTCTGGTCACTATTTCCACTAATAAGGGAATAAAGAGCAAAGGACCACCCCAGTCTATGTTCATCATCAATGTAGAGCGCTTTTTTGTTGGCGATAGTCTTCTTAAATAGCTCGTCATCTACTTGTAAAGCCTCAGTTGAGATACCATTGGATTCCAGGAAACGATATTTCTTGAACCATAACCTCGATGAAATATCTCCATATTGCGCTGACATAAATTCCGGAAGTCCGCCGAAATGCTCCTGCATCAATCTAAAGGGGCCGTATCTATTAAAGTTATCATGGCGTGAAATAACATCATCTTCTTCCGACCATATAACAAATGGTTTAATTCCCTCTCTCATCTCTTTATGGGAACCAAAAGCAGTGGAATTGTCCATTACTTTCAGTAATTCGGGAAGGCAGGAAGAGATCGATATCACGTGACATTTCGGAGAAAGCAGCATGATGTTATCCTGTCTTTCATTTAAGCTATCGGCTAAGGTTCGACCATTCAAGACCATGATGGGAAGAAGGGAGATATGACCGAGAAATTCGGTTAGTCTTAAATGTTTGAAGAGTTCTACACCATCAGTGCCGTTTATGATTATTCCCTTAATTTCATTGTCATCCCTTAATTTTCCGAGTTCATTGATAACTTCCCTGGTATCGGTGAACATAGTGGTATGCAGCATCTCATAATGGTGATCTGTCATTAAACTCAGTACTTTCGCAAGTGCATTGGATATTGTTTCATCACCAAGGAGAAGATATTTTTTATTCATTGGTATTTGTTCCGCTTCTCTTATATTTCTCAATTCTTATGCTTTACATTATAATATGTGTCCGTAAATAATATACGCAACATTGTTGCTTTTATACGAAAATATGGATCTGCAATGTTGAAGTATTTTTAAGTGAAGAGCATTTTCTGAACATCGTCTCAAAACTATACCATGTATTTTTGTTGGTCTTTCAACCTGGCGTAAACCCAA
>DOHC01000153.1 GCA_003535475.1 Nitrospiraceae bacterium | reverse complement strand
ACGCCCCCCGTTTATAACCAAAAAGCTCTGATTCCAGAAGTCCCTCTGGAATAGCAGAGCAGTTTATAGAAATAAACGGCTTGTCGCGCCGCGGACTGTTGCAGTGTATGAGTTCTGCAAGGAGGCCTTTCCCTGTTCCGCTCTCGCCCAAAAGAAGCAGATTGCTTTTTGTAGGCACCACTTTCTCAAGAGTCTCAACAATTCTCAGCATTGACTCAGAGTTTGCAACGAAATCTTTACAAGCTATATGTTGGCTTATCTGTTGTTTGAGGGCGATATTTTCGGCTATAAGTTTCTTCCGTTCAATAACCTTCTTTATCGTAAGTTTTATCTCTTCATTGAGGAAGGGTTTTACAATGTAATCAGCAGCGCCTCTCTTCATAGCCTCCACCGCAGATTCAACAGAGGCAAATGCAGTCATCATAATTACCGTCGTGTCAGGGCTTATCTCCGTTGCCTTTTCAAGCACTGTCATTCCATCAACCTTCCCCATCTTCAGGTCTGTAAGCACTATATCAAAGCTTTCTTTATTCAGTTTATCTATGGCATCTTCACCGCTATGAATAGAACTGACGTTATATTCTTCCCTCTTCAGCAGGAATTCAAGCGCCCTGCATATATCAGGCTCATCGTCTACTATAAGAATTTTCGGTTTCATAAATTTTTAACTTTTAATTTTAAATTTTGCACTTTACTTATATGGCATTGTTATCGTAAACACACTCCCTTTGCCAAGCTCGCTTTCAATGCTTAACGCGCCGTTCATCTTTTTTATTATGTCATAGCTTACTGCGAGCCCTAAACCTGTGCCTTTTTCTTTTGTTGTGTAAAACGGATCAAATATTCTCGTTAAATCTTCTTTGGGAATGCCAACTCCTGTATCCTCAAACCGGATAACGATATCGCTGCCTCTTGTCATGCTTTTTATAGTAAGGGAGCCTCCGTCAGGCATGGCGTCAATAGCGTTTAATATCAGATTAACAAATACCTGTGAAAGCTGGTTGCCGCTGCAGACTACCTCTGGCAGAGACGGCGAAAGTTCTTTTACGATAGATACGTTTTTCGCCTTCTTGTCGTATTGGATGAGATTAAGAGAGGTTTCTATAATATCGTTTATCCGGCATTCGCTTGCCTCTCCGGCAGGCATTCTTGAAAAGCCTGAAAGCTGTTTCAGGATTTCTGAAATCCTGTTAATGTGAAAATAAATCGTATCAAGGCTTTCTTTTTTGAATTTGTCATCCTCCATCTCCCTGAGTATCTGAATAAATGAAAAGACAGATGTGAGGGGATTGCCTATTTCATGCGCAATGCCTGCTGCAAGCCTGCCGATGGATGCAAGTTTTTCAGAGTTTATTATCTGCTCTTCCATCTTTTTCATTTCGGTGACATCCTGTATGAGCCTGATGTTCCCGTGTATCTCTCCGTTTATCCCTTTAACCGGAGCATTAGTAACCTGAAAATACCTGTCTTTCTGGCCGAAGAGGTTAGACATTATAGAAGTATTGATATCACCGACCTTCATATCCGACAAAATAGAGCAGTCCGCCCATAAATCTTCGCATAAGAGTCCCGTCACCTCACGACCGATTATTTCCTTGCTCTTCTGGTTCGCCCACTGTATTTTCCCATGACTGTCTATGAGCATAATACCGCCGCCAATAGCATTGACAACAGTATTGAGTTTTTCCTTTTCGCCCGCAAGCTCGGCAGTCCTTTCGGTCACCCTTTCTTCAAGCTCGGCAGCGTATCTTTCAAGTTCTTCTTTGCGTTTTGAAACCTCTTCTGCTTTTATTCTTTTTTTATTGAAAACAATTAGCATCGCTGAGACAATACTCGTTGTTATAAAAATGGAGATTATGAGATAGGAATAAAGTTTCATGCTCTGTTTGGTTGCATGGGTCACTTCAGAATAAGGGGCAGACACAGCAATTATCCATGACAGTTTGTCTATATCAATAGCGGAGAAAGCGATTATCTTGTTCTCACCTGACGGAGCAATATGTCTGCCGTAATTGCTTGCCTTGCCCTCTATTATTCTTTTTTCAAGGTCAAAGCTCATGTGGCATTTAAAGCAGACGGTATCCGATTCTTTATATATATTACCTCCAACCATTCCTGGCTGCGTTGGGTGGTAGAGGAGGGTTCCATCTTTGTCCATCATCCACGCATTTCCCCTGCTTCCTGATTTTATATTGCTCACGAATTTATCTGCTATATCCTGAACTCTGACTGAAAGGAAAATTATCTCTTTTAATTTTTTCTGTTCGTATATCGGTGACAGGGTGTATATAGCAGAATTAGTTTCTACTACAAAAGCCTTGGTGGCTTTTACCCTTTTTGCGTGTTCAAACAACTGTGGCGCAACAGGTTTTAATAAATTTCTGCTGCCTTCAAAAAAGACTATGCCGCCTTTTGCATCAATAATGCCATACTTTGTAGCCGCATCTTTTTTTGAGAAACCGCGTATCACTGATTCAATAGTCGCCCTGCCTTTAATGTCTCCATTGGAAAGCATAGTTGAAATAAGGAGTATATCCTCTTTTGAGGATTGGAGATATGATTTTATATGTTCAGCTATTGACCTTGAGAGCAGGAGCTGCTGACTATTAAACTGCTCTGCCATCTCTGTCTGGAGGGACTGCTGGAAAAAGACATTTAAGGTAATAAGCGCGGAAATTACTACAATCAGAGTTCCGATTATTAATAAATAACTCTTCATTGCCGCCTATATGATAACAAAAAGAGAATAGTATTATATACAGAGAAGAATTCGGTTTTTGCTTCAGATAATCCTGAATGTCAGAAGCGCTCCGATTATCACTATGGTCGCGGCTACATAGATTTTGAAAGTCTTGAGAGATATTTTCTTTAAGAAAATTTTACCTGCAAATGTCCCTGCAAATGCCGATGCAGTTGTTATAAGCAAGAGGATTGCATTATCAGTAAGCACATCTTTGTTGTTAAATATATAAACAGGTATCCTTGTCACATCCACAACAGATGCTATTATCGCTGCTGTGGCTACAAAGGTCTCTTTCGGGATATTGTAATTGAGCAGATATGCGCTTCTTATCGCTCCCTGATTACCGACGAACCCTCCTAAAATCCCTGAAAGAAAGCCTCCGATAAAATCTATCTTTTGAGGGAGTCTCAGCTTTTCTCCAAATCCCACTGCCTCCTTCAAGCCTAAGAATATAAGTGATACACCGAGCAGGACTTTTACTATCGATGAATCCATCCTGCCCTGTAAAAATGCTCCGATGAGAGCCCCTACAAGTGTTAAAAGGCCAAACCGTTTTAGTATGCCTATGCTAATATGGCTGCCGAACAGAGAGACCTTTAAAAGATTATTCATCAGATGCACTACAGCAACTATCAAAATGGCAATCTTCACGTCATAGAATATGAGAAAGATTGGAGTTAAAATAGTCGCCAGGCCGAACCCTGTCATGAGCGTAAGCGACGCCGATAAGAATGCCGCAACAACAGGGATTAAAATGTTTATCTCAGTCATTCCATTACCTCCTCTATGAGTTCATTTATCTTTTCTTTAATCTTTGAAAGAGTTCTAATACCCCTTGAAGTTGTCTTGTAATACTTTCTTATCTTCCCGCCGACATTTTCTGGATAAGATTTTAAGAGCCTTTCCTCCTCAAGTTTGTGGAGAATGGGATAAAGCGTTCCGGGACTCAACTTATATCCGTGCCTGCCGAGCTCTTCTATGAGCCACAATCCATATACAGGCCCTTTGGAGGCATGGTGCAGGATATGAATCCTTATAAAGCCTAAAAAGAAGTCTCTAATCATTTTTATATTTCATTTTTAAGTTTGTTATGCTATTGTATCAGAACTCGATAACGGAAAGCAATAATATAAATTATTAAATACAGGGGGTGTTCGAGATGAACAATAACAACCAGAAAAATAAAAACAGCATCGTTGAATTAATTAAATTATTCCTCAAACTGGGAACAATAGCGTTCGGCGGCCCCGCAGCCCATATAGCCATGATGGAGGAAGAGGTGGTTCGCCGCAGGAAGTGGTTAACGAGGGAGCATTTTCTCGACCTCGTTGGAGCGACAAATCTCATCCCGGGCCCTAACTCCACAGAAATGGCAATCCACATCGGATATATAAGAGGAGGGCTTTTAGGGCTTGTTGTTTCAGGTCTCTCGTTTATCCTGCCTGCTGTTATTATCACATGTGTCATTGCATGGATATATGTCAGGTTTGGGGCAATACCAGAGGTGGCGCCTTTCCTTTTTGGTATTAAACCTGCGGTAATTTCTGTTATCCTTGTGGCTGTTATCAGACTGGGAAAGACAGCAGCAAAAAATACGCAATTGGTAACAATAGGGTTTGCCGTTACCCTATCATCATTAATGGGAATAAACGAAGTGCTGGCTCTGCTTTGTGGTGGTGTGGCTGGTATCATACTACACTGGATAAAAAAGTCAGAGAGCAAAAAGGTCTCTTTGTGGATAATCTCACTCTTTAGCCAGTTATGGGGAATATTCAAAGACAGTGATGCAAAGGCGGCAGTGGCAGTCTCGGTCGCAGGGATTGCCGGTATATCTCTCTGGAAGTTGGGACTGTTTTTTCTTAAGGTAGGGTCGGTTCTATACGGAAGCGGCTATGTCCTTGTTGCCTTTCTTGAGGGCGGGCTGGTAAAAGACTATGGATGGCTCACACAGCAACAGCTCCTTGATGCCATTGCTATCGGGCAGTTTACCCCAGGCCCTGTCTTAAGTACTGCAACATTTGTTGGCTATATTGTTTCAGGAATGCCGGGTGCTATAGTATCGACAGTTGCTATTTTTCTTCCCTCATTTATCTTTGTTTTGATGCTGAATCCAGTTATCCCCCGCCTAAGGTCATCAAGGATAATGTCAGCATTCCTTGATGCCGTGAACATCAGTGCCATTGGTTTAATGGCAGCTGTTGTTGTCAATCTTGCCGGTTCGACACTTACAGACTGGAGGACAATCTTTATTGCAGCGGGCGCCGCAATTGCAGGAATTCGGTTTAAGCTGAATGCAGCATGGCTGGTAGCAGGTGGAGCTGCTGCTGGATGGCTTTTAAGGGTTATTTAAAGGGGTAGAACAGCATTGCCTGAAACTATCGCATCGGTCTTTATAAAGGAAGCCATAGAGAAAAAGGAGAGGATTCTCTACGGAAAGATACATGGCGAGGTGGACAGGTCGATCTTTGAGTATGTCCTGTCATTCACTAAGGAGAACCAGTCTGAAGCATCACGCATTTTAGGGATAACCCGGTTGACCTTTAGGAAAAGACTGAGATACTGATAAAAAATCAGGGAGGGGCATTGTTTCACCTGCCCCTCCCTGATTTTTTACTTTGCTGATACCGTTTCGGGCAACATTTATCTGGCCTTGACAATGTTTATATCCAGCTTGGGGTTGTCAAACCCTATGGTCATGGGGAGCGAGACATAGTGAAATCTGTGAGTTGTATTATCGTCATGAAGCGCGAGGCCGACACTGTAAATATTGCCGGGCTTCAGTATTTTGTCTTCGAGAGGATTCCCATGGTTCAGTTTCCTTTTTATAACAACAGTCCAACTGCCGTCCTTCCACTCGCCATGAGAAGTTGATGTGTTGTCTTTAGGCGTGAATATGATAGGGTCAGGTATGGCATCTCCCTTTTTCCATTCTACATTGGGATCGAACGGGACGGCTATATCCTTGCTGATATAATAGTACTTCTGGTTTTTGACCTGATCATACGGGAAGGACTTCATACCGGTCTTGCTTGCATCAAACATGTATTTCGGCTGTTTTTTATCCTTGTCGTAGTTGTCCTCCATGAATTTGCCGTCTGAGTCGAAAAGCCTGTATTCGAGCACATAGCCGTCATCGAGAATGCCTATCGGATTTGTCCTGTTAGCGCGCCATTGGAGGAGTTCGGCGAAAAGCCCTTCTTTTTTCATGTTCTCAAGCTCTTCTTTTGGCCTAACGTTTGACCATCCTCCAGTCTTATCAATCTTTGTCCTTGATTCAGGTATATACTTTCTGATATCACTCTTCTTAATGCCTTTGTCGCCGAGATATGCGTGTGTCTTGACATCGTCTTTTTTGGCCTCATTCGGCATATACCTAAGATCGTTGTGGCAGGTTATAAAACAGCCGTTCCTGGTGAATGACTGTAGCTTTGTATCGTCAAGCATTATATTAAGGCGGTCTTCATACTG
The DNA here is from genome assembly GCA_003535475.1 of Nitrospiraceae bacterium. Taxonomy (GTDB): domain Bacteria; phylum Nitrospirota; class Thermodesulfovibrionia; order Thermodesulfovibrionales; family UBA1546; genus UBA1546. The sequence continues at coordinate 2,949 of DOHC01000153.1, read as the reverse complement.
GGCAGGGACACCTTTCTTTACATTTTCAGGCCGCGGGACTCCTCCAACGCCCTTCCACTCTTTGCCGTCAAAGACCTGATACTTCCGGATAATGCTCGGCTCCCTCGATGTCCATCTGAACCAGAAATAGGCATAGGTGTCATCATGTGCCGCCTTTACGCTCAGCACTTTGAGGGGTTCTTTCCCGATGATGGGAGTCGGTTCCCTGTGCGTCATGCTCTTGATTGCAAGATCAGCTTCTTTGCCTCTGTGGCAGTCCGAACAGCTTGCCTTCGCCTCATTAACCGCTATGGACCCCGGATGTGAATCTGACGTCAGGAATTCCCATGATGTCTGTCCGGGCTGGAAAAGCACGATGTTCGTCTCAGGTATCTTTGACCAGTCAGGCTCTGAAGCATATACGTTCATAAGCAATAGGGAAAACAGTATCGCAATTACTAAGAACCCGGATATCATGTTCCTTTTCATGTTATAACTCCTTTCTTTTGCTTGTTTTATATCTTTAGATTAATTATTGGTATTTGTGGTGAATTGATTCAAGAAAAAAGATGTTGAATGATTTAAGGATTTTGTCAGGGAAAATTGACATAAAGTTTGCAGCTTAAAAGTCTGTCGGGAGTATCCGGACATGTGGAATTATGAAGGTTAGATGAAGAATCTTAGAATGTGGAAGCAGCTATGCTTGAATATGACTCTCTAAAATCTTGAGGCAGTCCATGATCTTAATGCCTTCCTTCGTGAGCAGATACGATTTTTCCTTGTCCTGCTCGATGATCCCTGCCTCTTTCAGCATCTTAAGGTGGAATGCAACTTTCGTATGTTCCTCTTCTATTCCAAGTTCCCTTACTATCTTTGCAAAGCGCATACTTGTTCTCGCATTGAGCAATCGTATAATATCTCTCCTGATGGAACTGGACAGGGAACTAAGGGTATAGTCAAAGTCTAATTTCTTTATGCCCTCTTCAAACCTGGCCTCTTCGATCACACGCCTTATTGTTGTAATGAGGGTCTCTATCTTAAATGGTTTTGATATGTAATCACTTGCTCCCTTTTTTATTGCATCCACTGCATTTTCAACAGTAGCAAATGCGGTAATCATGATTATTTTTGTTCTGGGTCTAACTTTCTTTATTTCGGTAAGGACATCGATGCCGCTCATCCTCGGCATCATTACATCAAGGAGTGCGATATCGAAATCTTCAGCAGTGGCTTTTGCTATCGCATCTTTACCTGACAGTGATTCATCTGTAAAGTACCCTGCGCCTTTTAATATCTCAGAGAGGTTTACCCTTAACTCAGAATCGTCATTAACTATGAGGATCTTCTTCATTTTTTTATTACAGGAAGTTTAATTGTTACGGTAGTGCCCTTCCCCTCAGCGCTTGCGATGTCTATTGTCCCGTTATGCTGGCTAATTATACTGTAAGATATGGAAAGTCCGAGGCCTGTCCCCGATCCCACATCCTTTGTGGTAAAGAACGGGTCAAATACCTTTGAAATGTGTCCCTCAGGAATTCCAATGCCCGTATCTGTTACTTCCATCTTAACATGGCTGTCGTCATGCGAGGAGGAAACGAAAATGTCGCCCCCGTCAGGCATTGCCTCAACCGCATTGCTAATTATATTAATCAGTACCTGGCGAAGCCTGCTTGCATCTCCTGTAACAGCAGGAACTTCTGATAATCTTTTATGCATTGTCACATTATTTAGTCTATACTCCAGAAGGGTCAGCGCCTCGTCAATGACCTCGTTTATATTCAGCGGGACAAATACCGTCTCTTTCTGCCGTGAAAACTCAAGCAACTCCCTTGCTATACCTGATGCCCTGTCTACATTCCTCTCTACAGATTCAAGTTTTTGCAAAATTTCTTTATCCCAGACCTCGTCTTTCAACCTGATTTTCAGGGTCTGCACATTTAGAGATGCATTCGTTAGGGGATTATTTATCTCATGCGCAATGCCTGCAGCAAGCTGTCCGATTGATGCAAGTTTCTCGGACTGTGCAAGGAGTTTCAGGTGATTCTCCAGTTTCTTTCTTGTCTCTATATCAAATATATTGAGCGCCTTTATAATCATGCATGCTATAAAGACCGCAGATATTCCCCTGATCATCTCTACAGGAACGGCAAGTACTGGGATCACCGTGTGGGATGGTATTATACCCGCAGAAAAACCGTAAAAAATAAAAGCAATGCCCGCATAGTATAGATTTCTGGAAACTACAGGGCTGAGTTTCTTTACCTCTTTAGAATATGACACCAGGCCATAGGCGGTTGTAAGACTGCCCACAAAACCAAATGTATTCCTTGACAAAATATCAGCTTTTTGTAAAAACCTCATATCCATCTTTAATTCATAATTCCACAGATGAACAATCCAGAACAAAAAAAGAACCGTTGGAATAAGTCTGATCCACTGTATGGGTTTTTTATCAAGGGAGCGTATAAGTCCCAGCCCGAACATTAAAAGCAGGAAGAATGACAATATTACGACAAAAACGGTTATGGATTCTACTAAAAACACTTCCTAAAACGATATGTGCCGCCCCTGAAGGAGAAGGTAGAGTTCAAGCCATTCATGAGCGCCGTGTGCGAACCCAAACCCTGCAAGCAGATAGAGGCTGTTTGCAAGTTTTAATTCGCTCCCCCGCATATCTTTAACTATGATGGCGACGCCTAAAAAGAGGAATGCCAGTCCATAAAAGAAATAAAGCAGACAGACTGGTGGAATATTGGTAAGCAGGTTGAGTTCAGGTATCCAGATTTCTTTCATTATCTAAATTTAAGGATAACAGAAAAAACGTTGCTATGCAATCACTCCGGAATTTTCCCCTTAGTTTTTAGATTATTTCTCTCTTTCGTATTTATGTTGAAAAATACAAACTGGATACTCCGGTTAAGCCGGAGTATGACTAAAAAGCTAACAACGTCATTCCCCGACTCGATCGGG
>DOHC01000245.1:5794-6196 GCA_003535475.1 Nitrospiraceae bacterium | reverse complement strand
TTCTGAGCCAGGATCAAACTCTCATTAAAAACTTGAACACCAAATAAACTTTAACGGGGCCTACTTTTATGTTTTCAAAGAACAAAACTCCCTATCTTACCTCTCTAATATTTTTAAAGGTAAAACAGAGAAGAATAAAAGCCATACCCATTGGCACAGCTATTTCTCAATCAAAGACCGTTTGTGCTTAAATCGGGGTTACTTTGAACCTTCTCTTTAAAGCCTATTATTATACTATCACTTCTGGCATTATAGTCAACAGGAGAATATAGCCGAAAAATGAGGTTTTTTGGCTAATTTTAGACACAAAAACATCATTTAACCTCAAAAATCTCGCATATCCTTTATTTCACTCTTTATTGTTAGTTCTAATTTCATATCTCAGCATTAAATCTCAGCATT
>DOHC01000245.1:0-5781 GCA_003535475.1 Nitrospiraceae bacterium | reverse complement strand
ATCTCCTGTAAATATAACATCTGCGTTTTCGCTATAAAGAAATTTTGCTTGTTTTTATAACCTGTCTTGTTTTTATAACCTGTTTTGATTCATAATTTCTCTCACAGTATATTATATAACTATCTCTACAACCGAAGGCTTGCATGAAGACTGTTAAATACGACAAATACATTCGAGAGACAACAAGAAATTATAGGTATATCAGTTATAACAAACTGAATCTTCCGCCGGAACAGAGAAGAGAAAAATTAAAATATTCATTCAAAGACGCAATGACTATCCTGAATCCCTATGTAAAGGTCAGGTTTAACGAGCAATTTAAAGTAGTCATTCCCATCGCTTTATATCTTGTCTTATTTCAAATTATCGTAATGAAATATACCGTTTCCAACGGCCTCTCCGTCACAATGGGGCTTGCAGGAGTTATCTTGGGTCTTATGTTTTTTATGGAAGGGTTGAAAGTAGGCCTGATGCCGTTCGGTGAAACGATAGGTTATTTCCTGCCAATGAAAGCGCAAAAAACGGCAATTCTTACTATTGCCTTTATTCTCGGCGTAGGCGCGACATTCGCGGAACCGGCAATCGGAATACTGAAAGAAGCAGGCAAAATAGTCGAGCCTGAAAAATCCCCTCTATTATATGCAATGCTGACGCAATTCTCCGACATGACCGTGCTGGCGGTTGCGGCAGGAGTAGGCATTGCAACGCTCTTGGGTATTCTTATGTTCATATACGGCTGGAGCCTGAAGCCGCTTATACTCGCTTCGCTTATTCCGACTCTATTCCTGACAATATACGCATTTTTCAATAAAAACCTTTCCGGAATAATCGGGTTGGCATGGGACTGCGGCGCCGTCACTACGGGGCCGGTAACCGTGCCTCTTGTCCTCTCTCTCGGCATAGGAACGGCCGGAGTTATAAAACACAAACATACTAAAAATATTCCGGGGTTCGGCCTTGTAACTTTAGCCTCTCTATTTCCTGTAATGTCCGTACTGATTCTTGGAGTTATACTCAATGCCGTAATCCCCGTAGAGCAGATGAAAAAAACGTTTGAAGCCTCGACCGCAGCGTCATGGATGGATGCTCCCTATATCCAAAGCATTATACTCGCCTTCAGGGCGATAGTCCCTCTGATGCTGTTTTTATATATCGTTCAAAAAATCATCCTAAAAGAAAAAATAAAGCAGGGCGGAATAATAATTTACGGCATAACATTGTGTCTGATCGGCATGTCCATATTCAATCTCGGCCTCAGCTATGGGCTATCACCGCTTGGGAATCAGGTGGGAGCGATAGTGCCTGCATCCTATTCCGCTATCGAGGCGGTGGCATCCTCTCCAATATACAGCGCGTCTATAGGGCTTGCCGTATGTTTCTTGTTCGCATTTTTTCTGGGCTACGGCGCGACCCTTGCGGAACCTGCGCTCAATGCCTTGGGGCTCACTGTTGAAAATATCACGAACGGCGCATTCAGGAAAAAGCTTGTGATGATTTCGGTCAGCATGGGGGTAGCTCTTGGCCTTTCCTGCGGGGTATTAAAAATCATTTTCGACATACCCCTGATGTATCTTGTAGTGCCTCTATACACCATTGCCGTTATCCTTACGATTATATCCGAAGAAAAATATGTAAATATGGGCTGGGACAGCGCAGGCGTTACCACAGGGCCTATAACCGTCCCTTTGGTCTTGGCGTTGGGACTGGGGTTTGCCTATGCAACCGGAGCCGCAGACGGATTCGGCATTCTCGCCCTCGCCTCGGTTTTCCCTATTTTATCGGTTCTTTCCATAGGACTGACCGTTCGCTATTTTGAGAAGAAAAAACAAAAGGAGGAAGACTATGTCTAAAAAGAATATAACCGTTTTAACGGATCTGAATCTCATAACCTGCATTGTGCAAAAAGGAGCCGCCGACGACATCATAAAGGCTGTGGTAAACGAGGGGATACAGGGGGCAACCATACACTACGCGAGGGGAACAGGCATCAGGGAAAGGCTCGGACTGCTGGGGGTTGCGGTAGAGTCCGAAAAAGAGGTAATAAACATTGTAGTTTCCACGGAAATGACCGACAGGGTGTTTGAAGCTATTTATTTTGCAGGCAAACTTGATACCCCCGGAATGGGTATTATGTATGTCACTCCAGTGCTTAAGGCAGGCACATATATTCCTGAAAATCTTCTTTAAAAAGGATTGAAGAATTTGCCGGAGCTTGTTTGTTGGTTCGTGGAATTAGGGGATGGTTGTTCTATCTCACTAATTATGGTTACTAAACCTTTTCCCCTCAAATCTCTTCCATAAAAAAATTACTTTTCTTTTCCTGCCTTATTGTGGACAAAGGCCCGTGCCCGGCAAAAACCTTTGTGTCCTGAGGCAGCGACATCAATCTCAAAAAAGACTCCTTGAGTTTCTTCATATCTCCGCCATAAAAATCAGTTCTGCCGACAGAGCCTGCAAACAAAGTATCTCCTGTAAATATAACATCTGCGCCATAAAGGCATATACCGCCCGGACTGTGCCCCGGTGTATGCAAGATCTCAAATTTTAAACTTCCAACCTCTAATTTATCTCCCTCGCTAACAAACATGTCGGGCTCAGGCAATGGTTCAAGTTCATATCCCCAGAATGCAGCCTGATCTTTTGCGCCCTCGTAAATCTCAAGTTCATCTTTATGAATAACTACCTTTGCACCTGTTGCGCTTTTTACCTCAGCAACAGCCCCCACATGGTCAAAATGAGCGTGGGTGCATACAATATATTTTACCTTGAGGTTATTTTCTTTTATGATTTCCATTATCCTGTCAGGCTCGTCTCCGGGATCTATAATCATCGCCTCTGTTGTGTTATCATCTGCAATGATAAAGCAGTTTACTTCAAGCGGCCCTACCACAAGGCTTTTTATGAGCATATCTTCATCTCTCCTGAATTTTCTTTCTCGCTAACCCGACAATATATTCCAATTCTTCACTTTTAAGCAGATAACTTACAAAAAAATAAAGCGCAGAGCACAGTATTATAACACCCGACAGGTAACCCGCCTTTTCCATGCTCCTGCCGCTTTCTTTCCATAGTTCTCCGTGAAGTAAAAACCAGCCTGTGGCACCCATTGTAAGAGAGGCAAGAGATATCTTCAAGAAAGATTTAATGATCCTTTTTGCTCCAAGTCTTTCCAGCTTTTTTCTCAGAAAATAAAAAAGAAGAAGAAAGTTCACAGTTGACGCAAGGGCATTTGCAAGAGCAAGGGCGCTGTGTTTTAACGGCCCCATCAGCGCCAGGCTAAGGATAATATTTGTCATTACTGTAACCACAAGAATTTTAATCGGCGTTTTCGTATCCTGCATGGAATAAAAACTTGCAGTCACAATCCTGACTCCGACTATTGCCCATATGCCAAGGGAATAAAACAGAAGCGCATCAGCAGTTCCGGCTGTTGCGGCATAATCAAACTTTCCTCTCTGAAAAAGAATATTGACAATTGGCTCTCTTAACGCAATCAGCCCTGCCATTGCCGGAATCGTTATGAAAAAGAGCAGTCTCAGCGCAAACGAGAAATCATCCCTAAGTTTGTCATAATCTCCTTTTAGCGCATGTTCCGACAAGGTTGGCAATACAGCCATCCCCATAGCAACCCCGAATATGCCGACAGGGAACTGGACAAGGCGCATCGAATAATATAGATATGTGATGCTTCCCGCAGCAAGGTATGACGCAAGGATTGTGCTTATAAAAATATTTATCTGTGCAACAGCCATCCCCATGGTTGCGGGAAGCATAAGAATAGACATTTTCTTAAGCCCCGGGTGCCTTAAATCATACTCCGGCTTAATGCTGTACCCGCTTTTTAAAAAAGACGGTATCTGAAATGCAAACTGGGCAAAACCTCCCAATGCAACACCTATTGCAACTGCGATAATAGGCTGCTCCATTTTTGAAGCAAGCAATATAACTGTGACTATTATTGAAACATTAAGCATTGCCGGCGCCAAAGCCGGAATAAAAAATACGCGCCTTGAATTTAATGCGCCCATAATAAGCGCCGCAAGACTGATGAATAAAAGAAAGGGGAACATTACCCGCGTGAGAAGAACAGTCAGGGAAAATTTCTCCGGCATATTTAAAAAACCCGGCGCTATCGCTGTAACAATTGAGGGAGCAAATATAACTCCGATCAGACAGATTAAACCGACAAATATAGTTATAAAAGTAAATGTAACCCTTACAAGTCTTTTTGCCTCATCTTTACCGTTCTTAGCCTGATACTCTGTAAGAACAGGTATGAACGCAGATGACATTGAGCCCTCTGCAAAAAGTTCCCTCAAAAGATTCGGAATCCTGAACGCAACAAAGAAGGTGTCTGAAAGTCCCGTGGCCCCGAAATAAACTGCAAGAATCATGTCTTTAACAAAGCCGAGGACACGGCTGATAAATGTCGCCGCGGACATAATGCCGGCAGCTTTGGTTATATTTCTTTTTTCGTCCATTCCGTTGTTTATTATCCCTTGACCCGCCCTGACCTAAGAGCAAAGACAAGCCTTTTTATCATTTCATGAATTATAGCAAAAAACTATTCTAAAAAATCCATTTGCAAAACACCTGCCCGTTTCTTTAAAATCCTTTCATGGGAATTTTAGATGAGATAGTTTCAAAGAAGAGAGAAAGGCTTGGAATCGCAAAGTCCGGCGTGCCTTTGAAAGGCCTTAAATCAAGGATTGCTGATGCAGGGAAACCAAGGGATTTCAGAAGCGCAATAAAGCGGGATCATATTGGGAGAATAAAGCTCATTGCAGAGATAAAAAAGGCATCGCCTTTAAAGGGTGTTATAAGAGAGGATTTTGACCCTCTTGGAATCGCATCAATATATGAGAAAAAAGCAGATGCTATTTCAGTGCTCACAGAAGAGGATTTCTTTCAGGGCAGGCTTGAATTCATCTCAGCGGTGAAAACGATAACCACTATACCGCTCCTCAGAAAAGATTTTATATTCGACGAATACCAGATTTATGAATCAAGGGCAAACGAGGCAGATGCAATACTCCTGATTTCCGCAATACTCGACAAAAATCAGGCGGGAGAATATCTTCATCTCGCAAAGGAACTTGGCCTGTCTGTTTTATTTGAGGTGCATGATTTGAAGGAACTTGAGATGGCTCTTTTTATAGACACAGACATAATCGGCATCAATAACAGAAATCTTAAAACAATGAAGATTGACATTAACAACACATTCGAGATAAAAAAAGAGATTCCTTCGGGGAAGATTGTCGTAAGCGAAAGCGGAATCAAAACCCGTGATGATATCTTAAGCCTTGAATCAGCTGGTATTGATGCCGTTCTCATTGGAACATCATTTATGGAAGCAAAGGATATAGGGAAGAAGATGGAGGAACTATTTGGTGTCTGAGCTATCTTACAGCAGGGTGTTAAAGCGTACTTATAAGTTTGACAAAAAAGGTTTTTATGTGATACCTTTCACTATAAGATTCTTTTTAAGAAGGATATCACGACCATGAAACAGGCAACCGCAAAAAACACAGTTGACATGCTCCATAAAATAGAGACTATAGAGAAAGAGGTCATGGGTTTAAAGCTATCAGTCCTTAAAAAGCTGACTCCAACCGGCAGAAAAACTATATCACTCAAAGGCATTCTCAAAGGTATCGACATTACGGATAAGGACATTTCCTCTGCAAAGAAATCCCTTTACAGTAAAATAGGGATTTAAAACTTCTGTGAACTTTGTCACAGACACTCATCCTCTTCTTTGGTGGTTCATAGACAGCC
>DOHC01000297.1 GCA_003535475.1 Nitrospiraceae bacterium | reverse complement strand
TTTGGAGTTTGGAGTTTGGAGTTTATATCCCCTTTCATATGTGCAATAAAATCATTAGTGACTATGTCATAATTGTTATCTTCTCTTAACTCATAACTCATAACTCGTAACTTGTTACTCATCTTGCAGGCCCTCTCATATTCAGAGAATGTCGGCGCAGGGATAAGAACCCTTTCAGGCCTCAATGCACGGGCAACAAGGTAAATCAGCTCTGTGCTTCCGTTTCCGCATATGATGGATTCAGGATTTATCTTATGGTGTTTTGCGAGTTGTGACCTTAATCTTTTCGCATCAGGATCAGGATAATTATAAAGATATCGAATGCTATCCCTTAGCGCTGAAATCACGGCTTTTGGAACACCAAGAGGATTAATAGATGCGCTGAAATCTATTATGTTCTTTTCATCCAGACGAAGTTTTTCTGAAAGGGTGTAGATGTTCCCTCCGTGAGTTTCCTGCATCATGCCCCTCCTTTTAAGAATAAGACTGTCATGGCTGTCGCGATGCCTAAAATAGAGGATGCCTTTACAATAGCGATAGCCTGCTCGAATGCCCTGCTGTAGTCCTCTGTTCTTACATTGCCGATGTATGGCTTTTCAATAACAATACCTCCATATGCGGATGGGCCTCCCATTCTGATTCCGAGCGCGCCTGCCATTGCAGCCTCAGGCATGCCGCTGTTCGGGCTCAAGTGTTTCCTGCCGTCACGAAGCATTGTTTTCAATGAACAGTTAACAGTTAACAGTGAACGGGAAACTAAGAAAGATACCATAACAATTAATAGGCCAGTTATCCTTGCAGGTATGTAATTGGCAATATCATCCAATCTGGCTGCTGCCCAGCCGAAATTAATATATCTGTCATTTTTATACCCGACCATAGAATCAAGAGTATTTATCGCCTTATATGCCATGGCAAGCGGAAGCCCTCCGACAACGAGACAAAATACAGGAGCTATCACACCGTCCGAAAGGTTTTCAGCGAGGCTCTCCATTGTTGCCTTAAGTATCTCTTTTTCTGTGAGGTTGTGGGTGTCACGTCCAACAATCATTGAGAGCCTTTCTCTTGCAGATTTTATGCTGCTGTTTTTTACAGCTTTACTCACTGCTTCCGCAGAGTTAATTAATTCACGGACAGCGATTGTGGTTGAAGCAAGATAAACGATTAAGAAGTAGGAAGTAAGAAATAGAAAGTGGGAAGTTGAAGATATACTCAATAAAATGTGGACCACAAACCATGTAATAACGAATGTTGTGGCGACAATTGCAGCCACCAAGAGAATACCTTTAAGTTTTTCATTTACTTCCAGCTTCCTCAAATATATTTCTGTTCTGCTTATTGTCCCTCCCATTATTCTTACAGGATGCGGCAGCCATCTGGGATCTCCGATAGCGAGGTCAAGCAGAAAAGCCAGCATTAGAAGGGCAGGAGAAATACTTAACGCCGAAGAATGAAGAATTATTGGGGTATATTGAAGAAAATCTGTCATAGCCCGATGATCCTGTTTATAGAATCCATATCTAAATTCTGTTTTACAATATCAGCGAGATTGTCAATCGCCTTTTCTTTCATTTTAGAATACTTTATAGTTGAATCAATGGGAGAAAGCTCCCTTTGCTCTCTAATAGAATTTATTATTCCCCTTCTGAATGAATCGTTCTCAAAGATTCCATGGATATATGTTCCCCAGCAGTTGCCGTTAATGGAGCCGTCAAGAATGAGTGATGAGTGACGAGTGACGACTGACGAGTTTGAGGAAAGCCTTCTGACTTTAAACAGTCCAATATCTCCTTTGCTGATGCCCATATGTATTTCATATCCTTTTAATTTCTCATTAACACCCATTAACCTATTCACCCATTCACCATTAACCTCCCCTTCCACCTGGCAGGTCGTCTTTTCTTTTTTAAATGTAGTCTCTATATTCAGAAGTCCTAATCCGTCCACTTCTTTATACGGACTTTCAATACCGTGAGGGTCGTATATCTTTTTGCCGAGCATCTGGTATCCGCCGCACATGCCCATGATCTGTATGCCTTTTGCATATGCCTTCTTAATGCTTTTATCAAGAGCTATTTCCTTTAAAAACATAAGGTCTTTTACAGTATTTTTTGAGCCGGGAATAATTACCATGTCAGCGTTCTCTATCTCCGCTGTGTTTCTGGAATAAATAATCTCAACATCAGGCTCATACATGAAAGGATCAAAATCAGTGAAGTTGGAGATATATTGCAGCCTCACAACAACGATTTTGATTTCCCGTGAACCGTGAACCGTGAACTGTGAACCATGACATAGCGCCAGCCCATCCTCTTCAGGTAAATCTATATTGTTAATGTAAGGCAGTACGCCTATTACAGGTTTGCCTGTCTTATCATGAATCATCTCAAGCCCGGGCTTGAGAATTGACAGGTCTCCGCGGAATTTATTTATTACATATGCCTTGATGTGCCTGCTGTCTTTACTGAGGAGTTTAACGGTTCCATAGAGAGATGCAAACACACCGCCCTTATCTATATCACCGACTAAAATTACAGGCGCTTTTGCGTGTTTTGCAATAGACATATTCACAATGTCAACATCCATGAGATTTATTTCCGCAGGGCTTCCGGCGCCTTCCATTATTATCAGTCCATGTTTTTTGGAAAGCCTGTCAAACGATGCTTTGACAGCATCCCATGCCTCTTTTTTAAATGCATAGTATTCTCTGGCTTTCATGATTGAATGAACCTTGCCGTGAATAATAACCTGCGAGCCCGCCTCACCGGATGCCTTGAGCAATATCGGGTTCATATCTACTGTCGGCTTTATCTTTGCTGCCTCTGCCTGAAGTGCCTGGGCCCTGCCAATCTCTCCGCCTTTAAGCGTTATATAAGAATTCAGCGCCATGTTCTGTGCTTTGAACGGAGCCACATTCAATCTGCTGTCTTTAAAAATCCTGCATAAGGCGGTAACAAGCAGGCTTTTTCCTGCGCCGGAGCCCGTACCCTGAATCATCAATGCCTTACATTTCACTTAAAAACCTCTCGGATGTCATTCCTGCGAAAGCAGGANNGATTCCCGTCTCCACGGGAATGACGTTGTCGTAAATTGAATTCTCATCTACCCTTTCCCATTAATAAGTTTTACTACTGGATATTTTTCCCAGAACTCTATGATGTTCACTGCTGCAAAATCCTGTTCAATCCTGAATATATTTTCCAGAGGGATTCCCATTATATGGCAGAGAATTATCCTGTTCACGCCTCCGTGCGCTACAATTGCTATATGCTCGCTGTTGTGATTGCTTAATAGGCTGTCCACTGCTTTCACTGCCCTCTCTCTTACCTCAATTGTGCTTTCTCCATCAATCGGGCTGTATCTGAGAGGATTTTCTGCCCACGCCTCAAATTCTTGAGGGGATTTCTCTTTTATTTCTGTGAATGTCATGCCCTCCCATATACCAAAGCTTCTTTCTCTCAGGTCTTCTATTGCAATAGGTTTTAAGCCATGCGGCTCTGCGATTATCTCGGCGCTCTTTAACGCCCTGCTTAGGGGAGAACAGTAAACTGCTGTAAGCTTGTAAGTCCGGAAGTTCGGAAGTTCGGGAGTTACTTCCGTGCTTCCGCGTTTCAGCACTTCCGCGCTAATGAAGGCTGATGTTTTCCTGATCTGTTCAATTCCCTTTTCAGACATAGGCACGTCAATGCTTCCTTTATAGCGCTTTGTTTCGCTTCCCTCAGTTTCTCCGTGCCTGATTAAATAGAGAGTCGTGACCATATTATCACCATAAACAAAAAGGCTATTTCCGTAAGCTCGCTTATTGCTCCCAGTGTATCTCCTGTCAGCCCGCCGAATTTTTTGTTAAAGAAGTAAACTGATATGCGGCAGAAAGAATACAATACTCCAAAGAGAATCACATAAAAAACATGCTGATTCCCAAGAGCGTAACGGCTTGAGAGCGCCTGTATTAATATTAATATGAGAATAAGAAGCAAAGTAGAACTTGCAGTCTCTTTAAAGCCGGTTTTGTTCATAAAGATCTTCCCCAAACCATCTTCCCGCGCAGCCTTGCCGTGAAGCATTGACACAACCATTGCCCACTTTGAAATTACCGGCATAAGAAGCAGTGATGAATAATAAGTAAACGGCAGAAAATGTGACAGGTTTTTGAGAGCCGAATACTTCAGCAGCAGGATAAAAACTATCGCTGTCACGCCGGCAGGGCCCGTTGAACTGTCTTTCATCACAGAGAGCCTTTTTTCTTTATCCTTTTCAAAATCACCTGATGACTTAACAGCAATTGCGTCAAACGTGTCAGCAAGCCCGTCAAGATGAAATCCTCCGTTTGACAGCACAAGCATGAGTAATACTATTGCAATAACAAGGTCCTGATGGAAGAATATGCCTGATACATAGTCCGCAGTTATCAACAATATTCCTTGAATGAAACCGACTATAACAAAGACTGATGCACTTTTTGCAATATCATCCTCATCTGCAGCCAAGTCTTTTTTGACCGGTATTATCGTCAGAAACTGAAATGCCAGCAGCAATCGTTTCATAACAGTGTCAGTGCTTAGTGTCAGTGTTCAGTAAGTTTTGTGTTTTGCTGACACTGATTACTGACACTGGCACTAAATTTTTAATTTTTAATTTCACTCGAAACCCCTGCCTCGCCGAATGTCGCCATTTCTTTGTATATCTTCAAGCCAGCCTCTATCATAAGCATTGCAAGCGCTGCTCCTGTTCCTTCACCGAGCCTTAAATTCAGGTCAAGTATCGGCTGTAACCCTATTTTATCAAGCATTGCCTTATGCCCTATCTCAACCGAGTTATGCGCTGCAAACATGTAATCCTTAACTTTGGGTTCAATGTAATAGGCGATTAATGCGCCTGCAGTTGATATGAATCCGTCAATCACAACCGGGATCCTGTTTGATGCTGCGCCGAGTATCAACCCTGCAATGCCGCCAATCTCTGCCCCGCCGACCTTTGAAAGCGCATCTATCGCATCCTCAGAATTCGGCTTGTTTAATTTAATGCCTTCTTCAATGATTTTAATTTTCCTTTGTAATGATTCATCAGTTATCCCTGTGCCTTTTCCGGTTACCTCTGAGACAGGCCTGCCTGTCAGCACTGCGGCAATAGCGCTTGACGGCGTTGTATTGCCAATACCCATATCGCCAGTGCCGAATATCTTATAGCCTTTCTTTGCATATCCATTAGCAAGCTCAATGCCTGTCTCAAGGCATCTGACAGCATCCTCTCTTGTCATGGCAGGCTCTTTTGCAAAGTTTTTCGTTCCGTTTATTACCTTTAAATTTATAAGACCATCAAGTTCTCCGAAATCATGGTCAACACCGATATCCACAACGACAACATCAGCGCCTGCATGCCGCGCAAGCACATTTATCCCTGCGCCGCCCCTTAGAAAATTAAATACCATCTGCTGTGTTACTTCTTTTGGATATGCCGAGACCCCTTCCTCTGTTACGCCGTGGTCGCCGGCAAAGGTAAAGATAACTTTTTTATCAATTATCGGTTTTTTATTTTCTGTCATGGCTACAATCATTCTTGCAAACTCCTCAAGCCTTCCGAGGCTGCCGAGTGGTTTTGTGAGGTTGTCAAGATGTTTTTGCGCAGTGTCGTAAAATTCCCCGTTTATCGGCCTGATATTTTTTAATGTGTTATTTAACAAATCCATTCATGTCTCCATTTAAGGTTCTAAAATTTGTCATTCCTCACTTGATGCGGAATCCAGGATTTCCTGTGTAAACAGGAATTTAATCCCTTCATATAGCTTCCTGCTTTAGCAGAGCCTGTCAAGTACCTGATACGGGAGACGGCGTCTGGATTCCCGCCGGAGTTTACCCCGTACNNCCCGTACTTGATACGGGGCGGGAATAACAAAAATATTTATTTTATTTTTATCGGTATTCCTGCGGTCACAAGATACACCTCATCAGCAATCTCAGCAACCTTCTGATTTAAATAACCTGATAAATCCCTGAATCTCCTTGACAGTTCATTGTCAGGAACAATCCCCATTCCAACCTCGTTTGAGACAATGAAAAGTGACGAGCGACGAGCGACGAGCG
>DOHC01000051.1 GCA_003535475.1 Nitrospiraceae bacterium | reverse complement strand
CATTGTTCCCGGAATATTGATTGATTGTACCCATCTTGCCAGCTTTGTAATTGTTTCTTCTTCGTTTGTGGTTCCTGATTTATATGTCTTCCACGCATCCCTCAAAACAAAACCGCCGACTATTGCAAGTATCACTACAAAGGCTACGCTGACATACAGGTTTGAACCTGCATCACCGAAACTTTTTTTGATGTTCTCCTGTATGTGCGCACCATAAAGAACCCCTGCCTCAGCAGAGATCCCGAGTACAATGCCGAGCTTTACGTCGACCTGCCCGTATTTTGCGCGTTTAAGCGCACCGATGAGGGCCTTGGGAAATTTGTGGCACATGTTGCTTGCAACTGCTATAAGGCCTGGCACACCCAAGCTCATCATTGCAGGCGTGAGGACAAATGCTCCGCCAGAGCCTATAAACCCGCTCACAAGGCCTCCAACGAATCCCACTATAAAAAGATAGGAAATGTTCATCACGTCGAGATTGATAAAGTTTGCCGCTACATCCTGCATTTTATTTAACCTCCTTTTTCTTTTTCGCCTCTACTCCAAGGACAGTCCAGAAGTCGCCTGTAAATGCGCCGTGAAAGTATGAGAAAACAAACGCCGTTATAATCGGAAGGAATGCATATATCCCCCCTCTGCCAAAATAACTATTGATTGCATCCTGCTTCATTAGCAGAACCGCATACAATGCAACTGAAAGAATCCCCATGAAGATCATCTTTCCGATGGGTTTCTTTCTGACATTTTTATTGTATCCTGACGCCATCTCTCCTCCGTTAATCTTTAAGTTATTTGTTGCCTGCAGCATCCACTGCGAGATCAGATGTATAGCCTCTGCCGGACCTCTCGGCTGTTTTTACCTCGGGCTGCGCATCTTCCTTGAGTATCTCTATTGCTGTTTCGAACTCTCCAGCCTCTGCAAATGTTATTGCAGTCATAAGTGTCTCAAATCTTTTTGTTAGTTTCTTAAGTCCTTTCATTTTCCCCTCCTTTTTTGTTACGCCTCAGCCTTTGCAGCCATCATCGTAACGATTGGTTTTGTTATATTTTTGAGCATCTTTCTGATGTCCAACAGTTTTTTATCGCTTGAAAGATTTGGGCTTAATAGAATCATGTCAATGCCTGGCTTGTTTTTGAGGAAGTCTTTTATAACCTGTATTGCTTCACCTGCTTTAACCTCAGATGAGAAATCAATATTGGCATCCCTGCATTTTTCAGAGAACTCGTTTATCTTTTTCTCTGCTGTTTGTTCTATCTCTTTCTCCTGTCCGTGCATAAGCTCCCTCATTGTTTCAATATCTCCAGCCTCTGCAAATGCTGCCGCTGCCATCACATCTTCAAAAGTTTCCATTGCGCGCTTGCTGTA
Source organism: Nitrospiraceae bacterium (assembly GCA_003535475.1). Lineage (GTDB taxonomy): Bacteria > Nitrospirota > Thermodesulfovibrionia > Thermodesulfovibrionales > UBA1546 > UBA1546. The sequence continues at coordinate 5,060 of DOHC01000051.1, read as the reverse complement.
AACCATCAGCACAGCGACTCCTGCATTCAGAGCCTTTGCAAGTTCAAGCACATAGGAAAAACCTTTGTCGCAGTCTTCGCCTCCTTTTGTTACGAATAAGAGCTTTTCCTTCATATTCCCTACGCCTCCTTTCAAACTTCTGAGATATATAATTCAATGAACGTGCCAGAGAGAACCGCACTGAAATAAAAGGATTTTTTAAATCAGCGGTGCCGAACTTCTGTTTAAAAATGGAACATAGGTGAACAGTGACAAAAATCATTAAAGAAATTAAGAAGGCGCCTGAAGAAAAGAAGCCCGAAGTTAAAAGCGGGACAAAAACTTCCTGCGGTTTCGGAGGGTAAAATGCAAAATTTAATATTGGCAGTATCTTATTGGCTGCATTCCGTTGCAGCAGTCATATGGATTGGAGGAATTACCTTTATACTCTTCATCGCAATTCCGGCATCCATGCAAGCCTTGGGGACAGAGGCAGGCAGGCTGACGGGAGAAGTTTCAAAACGTTTTACTCCGTTAGCAAACTATTGCATAATTCTTTTGGTTATTACAAGAATTGTAATGACAGGGTTAAACAAGCGCTTTTCGGGTTTTGGGAGCTTTGGAAATACTTGGACATTGGTCTCAACTTTAAAACACTTCTTGGTTTTAGGGATGATTGTTATTCATTTTTACAGAGGTTTAGTGCTAACTCCTAAGATTGGGAGAACGGCATCGGCTAACGAAAAAGCGTCTTTACAAAAACTATCTCTGAATTTGGTTAAGGTAAATTTTTGCCTTGGGATGCTGGTATTATTGTCAAGTGGATTTTTAACTGTGTTTAAGCGTATCAGACAATTATTCACTCCCCCTTCAACACCCTCCACAAACTCGTTCGTGAAATCCCCAAAAGCTCTGCTGCCTTTGATTTGTTTCCGTCTGCGAGCTCAAGCACTTTTTCTGCATATTCCCTGTTTAATTCATCCATTGTCTTAATCCTGTTCGGGTCTATCGCCTCCACTTGAAAGAGCTTTATTGACTGCGGAAGGCTTTCGGCTCTGATGCGTGATGTGTTTTCAAGGATTACTGCCCTCTCGATTATATTTTCAAGCTCTCTTACGTTTCCGGGAAAGCCATATGAAAGGAGCATGCCCATTGCATCCGTTGTGAACCCTTCAATCTTCTTGTTCGCCTTTCTTGCATATTTCTCAAGAAAATGTTTTGCAAGGGGTGAGATATCTTCCTTACGCTCCCTTAATGGAGATATATGGATATCCATCACATTGAGCCTGTAAAAGAGGTCTTCCCTGAACTTTCCGTCAGAGATAAGCTGCTTTATGTTCTGGTTTGTTGCAGCAATGAACCTGACATCAACCTTTATTGTCCTTGTGCCGCCGACCTTCAGAAACTCCTTATCTTCTATCACCTTTAGCAGCTTTGCCTGGAGATTTGGCGACATTTCCGCAATTTCATCAAGAAAGAGTGTTCCGTTATTTACAATCTCTATCAGCCCCTGCTTTGAGGTCACTGCTCCGGTGAATGCGCCTTTTTCATGACCGAATAGCTCACTTGCGAGAAGCTCCTCTGTAAATGTTGCGCAATTTAACGCAAGGAATGGCTTGCCCTTCCTCAGGCCGGTGTTATGGATGAGCTTTGCAACAAGGCCTTTCCCTACGCCGCTTTCTCCTGTTATCAGGACATTGCAGTCAGAGTTCCTTATCCCCGATATGATGTCAACGATCCTCTTCATTGCCTTGCTCCTTGCTATCAGAGGTGTGTCCTTATCAAGGCCAAGGGATATCTTAAGCGCTGTGTTTTCTTTCTCTAATCTTTTTTTTTCCTCAAGCTTCTTTATCTTGAGGATTAGTTCGTCGAGGTTGAACGGTTTGGTTATATAATCAGAGGCTCCCTTTTTTATTGCATCAACAGCAGATTCAATGCTTCCGAATCCCGTGATTATCATCACATCCATGTCAGGGTATTTCCCCTTCACTTCTTTAAGGAGAGTCAGCCCGTCCATCCCCGGCATCTTTATGTCGGCAAGGAGGAAATCAAAGGCTTCTTTTTCAAGTTGTTTTAAGGCGTCAAGGCCGTTCTTTACGCCTGTGACAGCATACCCGGACTTTTCAAGGGCGTAGCTCAGGTGTTTCAGTGTTATCTCTTCATCCTCTGCAATAAGCACCTTGAATGTCATAATCCTTTTGGCAGGGTTATTGTAAATGTTGTGCCCATGCCATCCTCGCTTTTCACCTTAATCTTTCCATTATGCTTTTTTATTATACTGTAAACAATCGCAAGTCCCAAACCCGTGCCCCTGTCCTTTGTTGTAAAGAACGGGTCAAATATCCTCGAAATATCTGATGCCGGAATCCCCTTCCCGCTGTCAGATACCTCAATCCTGACATCGTTATCCTGAGAAAGAACCTCTATCTTAAACAGTCCGTTAGCCTCCATCGCATCCCTTGCATTAGTGAAGAGGTTTATAAAAAGCTGTTCCATCAGATGCCTGTCAGCAGACATCTCAATTATATCCTCTGAAACAAGATCGCACTTAATCCCGTCAATCTCTCCTGACGCCTTCATCTGCTCAATCACACCGCTTATGATTTCTATGATATTAATCCTCTTAAGTTCAGGCGCTTTTTCCCTTGCGAACTCAAGAAGGTCGCTGACAATCCTTTTTACTCTGAGTGTCTGCGAAGATATATCGCCGACAGTTTCTTTAATCAGAGGAGGGCATGTCTCCTGCTCTATTTCCCTTGAAAGTATCTGCGCAGCAAGGTAGATGTTGTTCAATGGATTATTCAGCTCATGGGCAACGCCTGATGCGAGGGTGCCGATTGATACAAGTTTCCTCGACTGGAGAAGCTCTTCATTTTTCCTGTTAAGTTCCTCATCCCTTTCAATAAGGCCAGTCTCCATTGTATTGAACGCTTTTATTAGAACTCCAACCTCATCCTGTTTTTCCGGAACCGGAAGGGATAAGAAATCTCCCTTGCCGGTTTTTTCTATTGCGGTTGTGAGTATCTTCAGACAGTTTACAACGCTGTGGCTAATCACAAAAAGCGCTGCAAGCCCGAAAATTAAAAACAATGGAAACAAGACCAGCGCTGCTGTCTGTGAGAGACTTATTGCCTTTTCTGCTTTCTCCCTCGCTGACCTGTCAAGGTCTTTTGACAGCGTAAGTATCTCTTCGCCATTTTTCCGGAGATTGCTGATCTCATCATTCAACTCCCTCAATCCCGCTATTACAGGGCTGCCCAACTTCAAAGAGAATATCTTTTCTATCAACTCGGCATTTACAAGCGGTCTTTCGAGGAATGTGGATTCTATCAGGGGAAAGAATGAAGAATATTCCTTTCTCATCGGTTTAAGCCATGCAAACTCCTTCAGAAAATCCCGACAAATAACCTCTATTCTGCTAAACCTCCGGCTGTATTCATCAATCTTGTTTTCGAGGCCGAGGAACTTTTCCGTGTTATAGCTCTTCCTTCCCTGTTCGAGGATCGTCTTCAGGTCTCTAAGATATGTGTGGACTTCGTTTATCTCCTTTGAATCTCCATAAAGAAAGAAGTTCTTCTCATGCCTTCTCAACTGGAGGGATTTGCTCCGGACAGTATCGGCAAGCTCAAGATAGCGGATCTCTTTTCTAACTTCCAGAAAATTCACATATGATGAGACCGCGAAAACAGCAATAATAGTCGCGCTGATTACAAAGCTGAGGATTATCTTTCGTTCAAGGGACATACTGCTCTATATTACCACCATAGGGCAAGAAAATAAAAATGTTCTATCAGCAGGGATTCTAATTATTCCTGCCCTTGAAATATCTGTAAGTCATATATATGACAAAAAAAACAACAGCTCCAAGCATTGCAATATGCTCAATTCTCGCAAATTCTTTTCTTATGACCTGAAGGCTGTTCCCTCCTGCATAACCTGCCCCGACCATTATCGCCATTGTGATGAGTGCGGATAGAGCATCCGAGAGAGAAAATTTCAAAAATGGCATTCGCATCACACCCGCGACAAGAAACAACTGTGCCCTGAGGCCAAACACATGCCTTCCGGCAAATATAAGCATCACACCCTGCTTATAAAACCGCTCTTCCAGCTTAGCCAGTCTCTCAGGAGTAAGCATCTTCTGGAAGCGCTTGTGAGTTACAATCATTCTTCCGTATCTGCGGCCCATGTAATAGAGGAACATATCTGCTATTAAAAGACCTGTATAGACAACGATTATGGCAGGAATCGGTTTTACAATGCTGTGCGAGATAAAAAATCCGCAGAGTATGAGGGTCATGTCTTCAGGGAATGGAAAGCCAATACCTCCGAGGATGAGGAGGATAAAGAGTCCGAAATATGGGAAATGTTCAACGAGCGTTGAAATGTTAGACATTTAATGCATATTCCTTCTTACAGCACCTCAAAGGCTATCATCAATGAAATGATCGTTATAAAGAACAGACCAATCAGAAAAACAATGTCCGCAATTCTTTCATAAAATACTGCCTTCTTCCTGGCACGCATGGACATATAAGAGAATACACTGGCGACAAGAAACAGGATTATTGATATTCCAACAAACTTGTCAATGATGATATAAACCTTTCTATCAAGTTTCCATAACTTCAAAAAGCTAATCAATATGAAGCATAATCCAAGCAAGTTTGAGGCTGTTGGCAGAATATGCTTTGATACATTTTTTCTATCATCGGAAATTTCAGGCATTTTAAAGTCCTCCTTATAATTCAAATCTTCTGAATAAATAATATTTAGGAAAATCGATGCCGAGGGTAAAGAGCGCCGAAAACCCCAGAACAGCAAGTACTTGATAGAGGGATAAGGAAGGCACAAAGATACCATATATACCTAACAGTGCAAAGCCGATTATAGTCGCTGCACTAAGGACAAGGAGCTCCCTGCCAGGAAGCGACGACCAGAAGTGCCTCCTTTCCCTCACGATCAGTACTCTGAACTGACTGTTGAATATAAGATTAAGCATCACCATGGTACGCAGTCTTTCCCAGCCGAGGTGAAAATAATTCAGTCCAATGAATATCACTATCAAACCTTCAACAACC
>DOHC01000097.1 GCA_003535475.1 Nitrospiraceae bacterium | reverse complement strand
CTCCAAACTCCAAACTCCAAACTTACTTCAGGTTCCATTAGGCGAGCTTGTTGACATAAAGATTGTAAAAGGCCCCACACAGATAAAGAGTGAAGAAGGGCTTTTGACCGCCTATGTATATATAGATTTTACGGGAAGGGATATCGGAGGTTATGTCAACGAGGCGAAAAAGAAAGTTGCCTCTATGAAAATCCCCGAAGGCTATCGCCTTGAATGGAGCGGTGAATACGAGCACCTTGTAAAAACACATGAAAGGCTTAAGATTGTCATCCCCCTTACAGCGCTGATAATCTTTGTGCTTATATACCTGAACACAAAGTCAGTCACAAAGACGTTCATAGTCCTTCTTGCGGTTCCATTTTCGTTGGTTGGCTCATTCTGGCTCCTTTATTTTTTAAATTACAACATGAGCATTGCAGTATGGGTTGGCATTATTGCGCTTGCAGGGCTTGATGCCGAGACAGGCGTTGTAATGCTCCTGTATCTTGAACTCGCATATGAAAGATGGAAAAAGGAAGGCAAGCTGAATTCCATTGTTGATTTAAAAGAAGCAGTAATGTACGGCGCGGTAAAAAGAATCCGTCCGAAGATAATGACTGTAAGCGTAATACTTGCAGGGCTTATCCCGATAATGTTCAGTCACGGAACAGGCGCAGATGTCATGAAACGCATTGCAGCCCCGATGGTGGGCGGAGTTATTACTTCAACAATTCTGGAACTGGTTATCTATCCTGCGATATATATGCTGTGGAAAGGAAGAGAGTTTAAAAAACAGACATACTAATGCGGTCATTAGTAAGGACACATGCAATTTATTTTTTAACGTCATGCCCGAAGTTCTTAATCGGGCATCCAGAGCCTTTCTGGATTCTCCGGTCAAGCCGGAGAATGACAAGAATGTATCCTTACTTATAGCCATCTTAGTAATTTTTGTTGACCTCTCTGTTTTTTAACCTCTATAATGTCTGAAATATCCGGTTCTGTTAAATATGGCAGACATCAATTCTTTCAGAGAAAAGCTCCAGTCCTTGATCGCAAAATTCGAGAAGGACAACGTCCACAAGGTAGGTGAATACGAGTAAAATTGTGATATGAAAATCAATTTTGATATAGGAAAATTTTTAAAAGCTTTTTTCTTCTTCCTATTAATCGGGCTTCTTGCTCTTACACTGCTTTCTGTTTTGAGTAATCGCTAACGGAAGAGGAGAGATAGACGAAATTGTCTATCCAGTTGACTCATAGGAAAATGTTACCGAAGGCTCGTTGACTCAACGTGATTTTTATAACACAGATTGAATATCTTTTTCAGCATAGCTCAAATATAGGATTTGAGCGGACTTTTTGTCCCGATAAATCGGGAGGGACGTTAGCCCGTGAATGTCCGTTAAATCAAACCCAGTTCTTCTGAAAATTTTCTGAATAATTCAAAACCCTTTTTATGTTCATCTCCGAAATCATAAGAGATGTTCTCCCAGTAGGCAATAAGCTCATTCTCTGTCAGAATACCCTTTAGCGGTGATTCCGGGGCAATTATTTTGAAGTTTTCCAATGCGAGCTTTTTTGCTTTGTTCAAATCACTCTTGAATCTCCTCATGAGTTCAGTCTTTTCTTTGCAGCAGTCTTTCTTGTAAATCCACAGCGCATAAGTAAAAGGCAGTCCCGTATGTTTATGCCATAGCTCCCCAAGGTCATAGATGTAAGTAAGCTCGGTTTTTAAAAATCCCCCCTCACCCCCCTTTACTAAAGGGGGGATGGGGGGATTACTCATAAGTATCTTTTTTGCTTTAAGCGCATCGTCGCCGATTAGAAGATACGCCTCTGCTGCAGAGAGCAGCGAATCCAGATGAATATCCGCAGTCTTTAAATCGCATTTCACTTTATAAAATCTTTCAAAAATAATTCTCAGAAGGGCAACAGATGTCTCAGACTGGGACGATGTAAAAACCGGCCGTCCGTTTAGTTCCTCTATTGGTTTTCCGCTGAGAAGAATGATACTTCCGACAGAACCCATTGAACTTATTGAGTGGTCTTCTACAATTGCATACTCATCGCTGTGTCTCATATATTCTATGGATGACGAAGGACTGATATCAACCTCTCCAATACGGAGCATGTAGTTGAGAGCGGAAGGCACGCCTTCTACAAATTCATATCCCGAACAATCGCATTCATTCGCAAGTATATAAAATATCGGGAACAGGTTTGCATAAGGGATTCTGCCTATCCTGAGTTTTTGATCAGCCATGTATTTATCAGCAACGAGTTGCAAGATACCAATTTCCGAATTTATAATGTCATTCCCCGACAGCAAACAATGTCATTCCCCGACTTGATCGGGGAATCCAGTCTTTTCAANNTTCCCGTTTTCACGGGAATGACGACTTTTGCAAGAGGCTCTAAAGATACTTTCTGATAATTTCCATGTTCAGATTTTTTAAGACTGTTTTCTCAAACGCCTCATCCGACATATCATCAAGATAAGGAAAAACACCGATAAGCGGGACAGGACTCAGCTGTTCTATAACCTGAGGATTCGTCTTTTCTGCCATGCTGCCTTCGGACTGACAGGAACAATTAATAATTATACCTGCGACCTCAAGTCCTTCTTTCAAAGCATAATTCACTGTAAGCAATGTGTGGTTTATTGTTCCCAGACCGGGCCTTGCCACAACAACCAATGGAAGTCCCATTTCTCTGGCAAGATTAAGAACAAAGTAATCTCTGTTTATGGGGACTAATAATCCTCCGACTCCTTCTACTATAATCGCCTGATATGTCCTTCCAAGCTTATCAAACGCTTTTCTTATCTTATTGAGATCAACTGTTGTTCCTTCCATTTCAGCGGAAACCATTGGTGCGAGGGGATGTTCTAAACAGCATGGGGTTATATGGTTTGCTGTTTCATCCATGCGTGCAATTTCTCTCAGAAACATACCGTCAGAAGGCATCATCACGTTTCCTTCTCCGGTACAGCCTGTCTCAACAGGCTTCATACCGCACGCCTTCACTCCAAGAAGACCCGCAGCCTTTATCAAAGCTGCTGCCACTACGGTCTTGCCAACGCCTGTGTCAGTCCCGGTTACAAAAAAACCTTTTGCCATTAAACCTCCAACAGCTAATTTCAAGTCTGTCATGCCCGAGTTTCTTAATCGGGTATTCAGATTTTACGTCTTACTTCAGTTTCCGCTCTGGATTCCCGCTTTCGCGGGAATGACAGAGGTGACCTCAACAAAATTCCCCAGAGTCCCGATCATATCGGGACGAGAATGAGCGAGAAGGTATATCCCTGTAAATGCATTACCACATGTCAGACAATCCTGCTCTCAAGGCTGAAAATCTGTCCTGTTATGTTCTCTGTCGTCAAGAGATAAACAATAAACCCAGCTGCATCCTTCGGACTTGATAATTTCCCTGTAATACTCTCCATCTTTGCCGTCGTCATCGCTGCTTCCGACGCCTTTCCCATCTCAGTCTGCATATATCCCGGAAGCAGCGCATTCACTCTGATGGTGTATTCAACAAGCTCTTTCGCCGCAGTATAAGTCAGGCCGAGAACCCCAGCCTTTGAGGCGCTATATGCTGCCTGCCCCTCTCTTCCTTTAAGCCCTGAATACGAGGAGATATTTATAATATGGCCTCCTCCTGATTTTATCATAAAATGAGAGAATACCCTCGTAGTATTGCAGCATCCTTTAAGATTTACCCTCAGGACATCATCCCAATCTTTCTCTTTCATTTTAACCATTAAACTATCTTTTGTTATCCCTGCATTGTTTATAAGGACATCCACCCTTCCCCATCTCGCATAAACTGTCTCTGACATCCTCTCTACCTGCCTGATATCACCGACATCAGCTTTTATTAATAATGTATCTGCGGCAATCTCATCAGCCACTTTAGCCGCCTTTTTCTCTGATGCGAGATAATTCACGGCGACATTGTAGCCGCTTTTCCCAAGCGTCAAGGCAATCTCTCTGCCGAGCCCTCTTGATGCGCCTGTGACTACCGCAACTTTCAAAATTATTCCTCCAATCTCAGGATTTTAGCATATCACAAAAACTTGCAGATTATAGGGAAATAATGTAACTTTAATCAGTAATATTCCAAAGGAGAAATTATTATGAAAACCCTCTGGGCGCCATGGAGAATGGAGTACATACTCGGCAAGAAAGAGCCTGAGTGCATATTCTGTTCCTATCCGAAAAAAAAGAGTGACAGGGAAAATCTGATTATATACAGAAGCAGTCATACCTTTGTGATGATGAACAAATACCCTTATAACAACGGGCATATCATGGTCGTGCCTTACATCCACACGTCAACAATAGATAATCTGACTGATGAAGTCTTGCTGGATTTTATGAAAGTCACGCAGCACTCTTTGAAAAGCCTCAAAGAAGCATTCAGGCCTGAAGGGTATATCATAGGAATTAACATCGGCGCTGTTGCAGGAGCAGGAATGGAAGAGCATGTCCATCTTCACATGGTGCCGAGATGGGCAGGAGATACAAGTTTCATGTCAGTCTTCGGGGAGATAAGAGTAATACCCGAGTATATAATGGAGACATACGACAAACTGTATCCGATTTTTAACAAGTAAACTACTTCTCCCTCTTCTTTGCCTCGTCCCAGAGTTTATCCATCTCCTCAAGTGTCATGTCAGAGAGGCTTCTCTTCTTATCCGCTGCATTCATCTCGATATAACGGAATCTTGAGATGAACTTGCTTATAGTCTTCCTCAGCGCGTCCTCTGGATTCACGCCTACAAACCTTGAGATATTCACAAGCATAAAGAATATGTCTCCGAGTTCATCCTCTATCCCTGTCTGTTTCTTTTTCTTTAGGGCATGTTTGAATTCCTTTA
>DOHC01000202.1 GCA_003535475.1 Nitrospiraceae bacterium | reverse complement strand
CGCGAAGTGCCTTTCGGGCTTGACGGTGATTTCTCGGAGCAGGCTTTGATTAATAGGATTAATACAGACCTTGCGAATGATTTAGGAAATCTTTTAAGCAGAACGCTTACGATGATTGAGAAGTATAGGAGCGGAAAGATACCCTCCGAAACAAACAAGGTTTCGGTATGTGAAACGGGATCGGTGAAGGTTAATCCTAAGCATGATTTTGTGGACGGGTTTCTTGGAAGACTTTACAAGGATTCCCTTTCGGGGCTAAACTTCTATGCCGCGCTGTGTGAAGTCTGGGAAACAATCAATAGTGCAAACAAGTACATAGAGGAGTCTGCTCCTTGGAAAGAAAAAGACGAAGCCGTGCTTTCACATATCCTCTATAATCTTGCCGAATCTTTGCGCATCATAGCAATATATATCTATCCTTTCATGCCTTCCACGGCTAATGAGATATGGCGGCAGTTGGGGATAGGCACGGGACTCGAAGAGACCGTAAAGTTGAACCCACGGGCCTTCGACTTTGGCGGAGTGGAATTGGGCGGAAGGAAAATTCAAAAGGCAGAGCACCTTTTCCCGAGGATTGAGACGAAGAAATAAGTATGGTGAATGGGAGAATAGGTTAATAGTTGAATCAAAAAATCCTGAAAGTGTCATGCTGAACTTGATTCAGCATCTATAAGATTCCGAAACAAGTTCGGAATGATGAAAAATAATAGGTGAATCATTTGCAAACTGCTGACTATATTATTCAGGCTGATTACATCCTCACAATGGATGATGGCTTGGCTGTCGTTAGGAATGCCGCTCTTGCTATTCAGGGAAATAAGATCGCTGATATAGGCAATTCAGACGATATATCAAAAAAATATTCCTCAAAAAATACAATCAAAGGCAAAAACACAGCGGCTATCCCCGGACTAATAAACACTCACACCCATGCGGCAATGGTCTATTTCAGGGGCATGGCAGATGACCTGCCTTTGAAAGAATGGCTTGAAGAACATATCTGGCCTGCCGAGAATAAGTGGCTCAGCCCTGAATTTGTATCCGATGCAACAGAGCTTGCGTGCCTTGAGATGCTTAAGTCTGGAATTACAACATACAATGATATGTATTTCTTTGAGGACGCGGCAGGCAAAGCTGCAAAAAAAATCGGCATGAGGGCTGTTCTCGGTGCAGGGATAGTTGATTTCCCCACAGTCGCAGGCAATTCGGCAGATGAATATTTAAGCAAGGCGGAAAGATTCATAAAGGAATGGAAAGGCGATGATTTGATTGTGCCGTGCATTGCACCCCATTCAGCTTACGCATGCAGTCCTGAGACTCTCAAAAAAGTAAAAGAAATTGCTGATAAATACAATGTCATGATTCACACGCATCTTTCAGAGACAAAGTGGGAGGTTGAAGAGATAAAGGGGAAATACGGCTTAACCCCTGTTGAGCATCTAAAAAAAATCGGCATTCTTGATGAGAACATTATTGCAGCCCACTGCATCTGGGTTGATGAGAAAGATATAGAGTCTATTGCAAAACACAAAGCCGGAGTCTCTCACTGCATAGAGAGCAATCTTAAATTGAGTTCGGGCATTGCGCCTGTGACTGAGATGCTTAAGGCAGGCGTAAAGGTAAGCCTCGGAACAGACGGCGCCGCAAGCAATAATGACCTTAATATCCTGAGCGAGATGTCAACTGCAGCAAAAGTGCATAAGGCGGTCTCAAATGACCCTACTGCTCTAAATGCAAAGACAGTGCTGCTCATGGCGACAAAATGTGGCGCTGATGCTCTTGGGCTCGGAGGCCTTACAGGGAGCCTTGAAAAAGGCAAGGCAGCAGACATAGCGATAATAAACTTGAATAAGCCTCATCTTACGCCTCTTTATGATATTTATTCACACATAGTCTATTCGGCGCGGCCATCAGATGTAGAGACAGTATTTGTTAACGGAAAACTTGTTGTTGATAAAGGCAGGCTCTGCACCGCTGATGAAGAGGAGATATTATCTAAAGCCAGAGAATGGCAGGGGAAGATTAGATAACCTTACATCTCCCTTCTTCCCTCAAGCGCCTTGCTCAAAGTCACCTCGTCAGCGAATTCAATATCGCTTCCTATGGGAAGGCCGTATGCAATTCGTGTGACTTTTACAGTGAAGGGTTTCAGGGCATCTTTTATATACTGCGCTGTCATCTCCCCTTTTGTATTGGGATTTGTCGCAAGTATAACCTCTCCCACGCTGTCGCCTCTCACCCTTTCCACAAGCTCGGCTATCTTTAGCCTGTCAGGCGTCATCCCGTCTATGGGCGAGATTGAACCGAGAAGGACATGATAAAGGCCGTTAAATGTCTTTGCCCTTTCAACAACAAGGATATTGCTCGGCTCCTCTACAATGCATATCTTTGTTCTGTCCCTTGACTCGTCCCTGCATATACTGCACACCTCTGTCTCCGTAATGTTAAAACACCTGCTGCAGAATCTTGCCTTTTCCTTAACATCATTAATGGCCTTGGCTATATCCTTTGCGCTTTCTTCCGACATTGTAAGTATGAAAAAGGCAAGCCTCTGGGCGGTCTTTCGTCCTATGCCCGGGAGTTTTGTAAGTTCGCTTATGAGGTTTTCTATTATTCCCTGCGCCATAATCACCAAGCCTATTTAGAATATCGTTTAGAATCTTTCGTTGTCAACAGATGCGCTTTTTTCTGAGAAAGCTTTAGGGCCTACGACTCATAGAGTAGCACATATTACGCAAGGAGGTTATACCGGGTGCTTCGTAAAAGTTTAGAGGCACATATGCCTGCCTAATATATTCTAAAACACATTTTCGGGCTAAAGAGCGGCGCAGTTATTTTGCTTTAACAACAAACACGGCGCATTCGGCAGTGCCGATAACCCGCTCTGTCACGCTTCCCATGAGAAGCCTTTTCAGACCTGTCCTGCCGTGACTGCCAACCACTATCAAGTCTGCATTCTTTTCCTTTGCAGCGTGTGTTATTGCCTCATATGGCTTACCTGCAAGAATAAGCCCCTTTGCTGTTACCCCTTCATTTAAGGCAGCATCTTTTGCCTTTTTTATATTCCCCTCTGCTGTCCTTAGTTCTTCTTCGGATATTAGACCCTTCTGCATCTCTAAATTAACAATATCAAGTGGAGAGACAGATTCTGAAGGGACAACCGCAACAACAAAAAGATTAGAGCTGCAGCGCTTGGCAATCCCTGCCGCTTCCATGACTGCTGCATCGCTGTGTTTAGACCCATCGGTGGCTATAAGTATATTCTTAAATTCAAGTTTCGCAGCCTTTGGAACAACTAAAACATTGCACTGAGCATGACCGATAGTCCTTGCTGCCTCGCTTCCCATCATGAGCCGTTTCAGCCCTGTCCTTCCGCGCCTTCCCATGACTATCATGTCTGCCTTATTTCTCTCTGCCTCTTCAACTATATACCTGTAAGGCTCTTCTCCCTGATGCGCAATTATCTCGCAGTCAACACCTTCTTTTAATGCCCGTGCCTTTACTGATTCAAGGTGCTCCCTTGCCTCTTTTTCTGCCTTTTCAATAAGCTGCGGAGCTATTGTCTCGTACTCAGGATTTATCTCTATTACAGAGACTGCAATCACTTTGCTTGAGCATGTCTTCGCAAGGTTTATCGCTTCTCTTACAGCGCCTTCGCTGAATTCAGAGCCGTCTGTCGGTAAAACCAATCTTTCAAGTTTTGCTGCGGGACATATCTGTGCCATATCAGTGACCTCCTGCTTTTAATATTCCACTTGCTGCCAGCGCCAGCACAAGCACTTCAACGATTGCGATGACTGCGTAAGCCCTATCCTTCTTTTTGATCAGGATGGGAAGTATTACGAGATAACACAAAATGCTCAGGCCTCCGAGCATAGCTATGCCTACAAAGTTCAGATAATCACCCTTGCCAACCAGAGTTGTCCAGCCCCAGCCGGTCGGTACATCGAAGGCCTGATTGAACTCATGGGCTCTCATGCCCCAGTACGGCACATTTGAACCCTGGGGAATTTCCGAAAGTTTTTCGATCGGCACATAACTTGGCAGTACTCCCGATATGTATACGATAAAGGTAACTACGAGCAGAAAAAGCCCTATCCACATCCCGATATTTAAAACGCCAGCATATGCAAGCTGCTCTTCTGATGCTTTTTTTCTATCTTCTGTCATAATCTTATCCTCCTATTTCCAGATCTCAAGGCCTTTTAGAAGCGCCCTGAGCCCTGCAAAAAGCAAAAGCCATATGACCATCCACTTTATCGCTTTTGGCTTTGCCTTTGCAAGAATCTTAACGCCAACCATAGAGCCGAGCATTATCCCGACAATGGATGGGACAACAATCATCGGCAATACTGCGCCCTGATTTAGATAGACCCACGCTGCAGATGTGTCTGTTATAGAAAGCAGGAACTTGCTTGTTGCAACGGATATCTTCAGCGGAGCGCCCATCAAAAGATTTAAAACAGGCACATTCGCCCATCCGGCGCCAAGCCCGAACATCCCGGCCATGATACCTATTATTATAAATAGCGCCAGCCCCTGAGGGGTCCTGTGAACATTCCATTCAACATCCTTGCCGAGGGATTCCTCACGGTATATCCCCGTTATCTCCAATGCCTGTGAAAGTTTGTCAGGATGGGGAACCTTTGGGAAATCTGATTTTTTTGCCGTGGCCATTATTAGAACGATGAACAGGATTGTCGTGCCGAGGAGGATGTTGACTACGTTTGGTTTGAGGGCAAGACCGATCATCGCGCCAACGATTGCGGCTGCCGATGCGATAAGCGCCACGGGAAGCGCCAACCGAAGGCTCGCCAGGTTTCTTTTCAAGAGTCCCGGCCCTGCTGCGAGAGCGCCTGCAAGAGCAACGAGAAGCCCTGCGCCTCTCACGAAATCAATATTAAAAGGAAAAAATCCGCCGACAATCGGCACAAATAAAACTCCGCCGCCTACTCCTCCAAGAACAGCGAGAATGCCAAGGACAAAGGTAACGACAAACAATACCAATGGCCAGACCCACCACGGAGTGTTTGATGCTGAAGCGGTTTCCTTTGCAACTTCCTGCGTTTCTGATGCAAAAGCAGATATACTGATGAATAGAGCCATTATTGAAAAAACAACAATCAAAATCTTTAAAACTTTCCTTGAATGAATCAATTCGCTCCCTCCCTCCTTGCCTCATAAATATTGTTTCATTTAGCAATGACGTGTTTAATTATTGAAACAGTTTATATATTAACTCCATGACCTTCGGAGGGTCAAGAGAAAGTGGATATTAAATTTTTATGAACCTAT
>DOHC01000177.1 GCA_003535475.1 Nitrospiraceae bacterium | reverse complement strand
AAAGGCGCTCATAAGAACAAGTTATATGGCAACCCATACAGACGAGCATCTTGATATAGTCCTCAGCGCCTTTGAAAAAGTCGGCAGGGCATTAGGGCTGATAAAGTAACTTGAAGACGAATCTTGCGCTCTATAAAGGTCATAGAGGTCAAAACCGATAAGCACCTTGGTGCATTTATAAAATTTCCATTTTCTTTATATTCTGAAAATCTTTTTTATGTCCCGCCCCTGACAAAGGAACTAAAGGAACAATTTTCAGATAAAAATCCCTTCTTCAATCACGCAAAGGTCAGATATTTCATCGCTGAGAAAGACGGGAAATGTGCCGGCAGGATAATCTCAATAGTGAACCAGAGACATGTCAGATTTCATAACGAAAAGGCAGGGTTCTTCGGCTTTTTTGAATGCGTCAATGACGCCGGAGTTTCATCAGCGCTGCTGGATAAGGCAGCAGAAGAACTTAAAAGAGAAGGCATGGAGATAATCAGGGGGCCGATGAATTTTTCAACCAACGAAGAATGCGGATTTCTCATTAATAATTTTGAGGAACATCCGATGCTGATGACTCCTTACAACATGCCTTATTATGCCGATTTAATGGAAAGTTACGGCATGGGTAAGGCAAAAGACCTTTATGCCTACATCTATGAAGTAAAAGATGCTCTTCCCGAAAAAGTTCTCAGGGTCGCTGCAATAGCAGAGAAACGCGGCATCACTGT
Source organism: Nitrospiraceae bacterium (assembly GCA_003535475.1). Classification (GTDB taxonomy): domain Bacteria; phylum Nitrospirota; class Thermodesulfovibrionia; order Thermodesulfovibrionales; family UBA1546; genus UBA1546. Next base: position 5,029 of record DOHC01000177.1, on the reverse strand, counting down.
GCGGCCTGTGGACAAAAAAAGATTTTCAGACGAAATGAAGGCATTCAAAGAGATTTACAATTCAGCATGGGGAAATAACTGGGGATTCATACCGCTTACAGGCGATGAGATTGACTGCCTCGGCAACAGGCTCAGACAGATAGTTGTTCCGGAGCTTACACTGATTGCGGAAGACAGCGGCAATCCTGTCGGTTTTCTGGGTCTCCTTCCCGATTTCAACCGTGTCCTGAAGCATATGAACGGCAAACTCAACCCTATAACAATAATGAAGGCTTTGTATTACTCAAAAAAGATAAAAGACCTCCGTCTGCTGCTCTTTGGAATAAAAAAAGATTGCAGGAATAAAGGCGTGGACGCAATACTCTTCAGAGAGGGATTCAAAGGCATAAAAAAAGGCAGATATAAAAGGGTTGAGTTTTCATGGATACTTGAGGATAATATTCCTGTGCAGAGGATTATTGAGATGATCGGCGGAAGGCTGTACAAGCAATACAGGATATATGAAAAAAAATTGTAGCACTACCGGTTCATTCCATCTTTTATTCCCAAAACTTTACTTTTTCTCCATAAATTTTTTATAATTCAAAATTGTTTTTTGAGAGAAGGTGATGCTATGAGTTAGGGCAGTTGAAGTGCCTGTTTGTGTCAGGGTAAGATTTTATCTTACAGTTAAATTTATTAAAATACGAATATCGGACAATTGAAAGGAGAAGATGTAATGAAAGCAGTTAAGTATCTCTTACTCGGTCTTATAGCGGCAGCGCTGCTCGCAGGGTGCGGGAAACAACCAACTCAAGATATTGACGCAGCAAAGGCTGCAGTTGACACAGTGGCCGTGGACGCTGAAAAGTTTGCGCCTGAGGATGCAAAGGTTATTAAGGACAGCCTGCAGGCTGCAATGGATGAGGTCAAGACTCAGGACGGCAAGACATTTAAAAACTACGACAAGGCAAAGGACATGCTTACAAAGGTAAAGTCAGACGCCGATGCGCTGAAAACCGCAATCCCTCAGAAGAAAGAGGCTGCAAAGAATAATGCTATTTCCGCTCAGGATGCCGCAAAGACAGCAGCGGAAGAGGCAAAGAAACTTCTTGCAAAGGCGCCTAAGGGCAAAGGCTCAAAAGCGGATATAGAGGCGATGAAGGCTGATATTAAAGGCGTTGAAGAGTCGCTCGGCGAGGTGCAGAAGCTGATAGAGGGCGAAAACTACGGCGAGGCCATTAATAAGGCTAATGCCGCAAAGGAAAAGGCAGACAGCATCACAGAGCAGGTAAAACAGGCTCGGGAAAAAGCAGGGAAAAAATAATTTTTGATACGGCATTTCATAAAGACCCTTCTCTTATTTTCAGGGTTGATAACCCTGGGATGCAGCACACCTCCAATACCTCCAGAGGTTAAGCTCGCTGAACAGCAGGAGCATAACCTCTGGAAGGCAGAGGCTTATAAATACACGCCTGAAAGATACGCAAGATACAAAGATGCCGTCAGAAAAGGCAGGGATGATCTTATCCATGAAGAGTCAAAATTCAGTTGGTTCAGGAATTATAGGGCGGTAGAGTCAGAGTTCAAAGACATTCTGAAAGACGGCAATGCTATACTTAAAGAAATACAGCAGGCAAAAGATGCCAAATCCCGCACCACAGAAAGTCAGATATCCATTTTTGAAAATAAAATCAGCGTGCTGAAGGAATTGACTTCCATGATAAATGAAGGCAGACTTTCAAGGAAAGACATTACGATGGCTGAGATAATACTGACCGAGGCAAAACACTTGTACGAAAAGGGAGATTATGCTGACGCTGAGAAGAAAATCGGGGACATGACTTCCTACATAAAGTCTGCAGAGAATGCCCTATTGCCCATCCTCATCCGCTACACCGACAAAAATCAGATAGCAAAATGGAAGGGATGGGTTGAAGATACTATCTCTGAATCAAGGACAAAAGGGATATATGCCGTTGTAGTAAGCAAGATAGAGAGGAGCCTTATACTCTATAAAAATGGGGTTCCTTTCAGGATATACAGGGTTGGCATCGGCAGGAATGGTTCGCTCTACAAACTTCATGCAGGCGATAACGCTACGCCGGAAGGCAGATACCATATTGTCAGGAAACTGCCAAAAAGCCGCTACTACAGGGCGCTGCTTATAAATTACCCGAATGAAGAGGACAAAAAAATATTTAACGACTCAAAAAGAAAAGGACTTATCCCTTCTAATACAGGGATAGGAGGGCTTATTGAAATTCACGGTGGCGGCAAAGACGGAATGACCTATGGATGCATTGCAATGGAAAACAAGCATATAGAAGAACTATATAAAATCATAGCAACAGGAACCCCTGTTACAATTGTCGGGACAATGGATTATGAAAACAGAGTATCTTCAACACTTAAAAGCCTATAAAATACTTAAGAGTAAAACGTTTCTTAAGATTGTAATTCTGTCAGCCGTAACTTTCGCGGCTGTGGATGTCATCGGCTATTTTACAGCAGGACAGGGATGCAAAGATATCAGCAGCGCCGCCAATCTAAGAAAAACCAATAAAAGATATTTTACCGAGCTTAAAGCAAAAAACAGGAATCTCAGGGAAATTATAGAAGGCATTTCCCCTGCCGGACTCTATATAGTCGTTGATACGGCAGAGAATGTCCTTTTCCTGAAGCAGGACAATAAGATTATCAGGAAGGCTGTANNCTTTGATACCCCGAGAGGAGAGTTTAAGATTCAGTCAAAGATAGTAAACCCCAGATGGATAAAACCAGATTGGGCGTTTATTGAGGAAGGCGGGGACATACCAAATAAAACTTCTAAAGAAAGGATTGCAGAAGGAGTCCTGGGTGATTATGCCCTCGGCTTGGGAAATGGTTACTTTATCCACGGCACCCTGTATACAAGGCTGCTGGGAAGGAATGTGACCCACGGCTGTATAAGGGTTGGAGACGAAGACCTCAGGGCAGTCTATAATGCATCAGAAACAGGAACAAAGATATTTATATTTTAACCATGCCTCTAAAATTGCTCTTCATCGTTATAATCATACTTTTTACAGGCTCCAACGCCTTGCCGGACGAGCTTAAATCACTCAAGGCTGAACGGCTTTTCCTTGAGGAAGAAATCAAACTGGCAAAGAAGCCTCATATCTATTTTATTTTTAATTTTAAAGACAAGAAGATACATATTAAAGCGCACGGGAAGGCATTAAAAGAATTAAACATAGAAGATTTCGGGTTTTGGGGAAAACCCATTGATGTTAAATCAACCGCATTAGTAAAAAGGAGCTCTTTGTTTGGGCCTAAACGGTCAAAGATAAAACCGGGAAGCGGCGGCGATAATGCCAATAGCGGGGATTTTCAGTTGGATGCGCTTGAGCTTGCTGATATGCCTGTAAGCTACAGCCTCTCATTTGACGGCATTTTAATCAGGGTAAAACCAAAGACCGATGGATTTATCTCGCTGCTGGGAAATACATACCGTTCTATTGGATGGCGCATAACGAGGCCGTTATCCGCGATGTGGAATATTGCGCAGGGGAAACAATTTACTGCCATAACTATCTCCCTTAAAGAAAAGGATGCGCAGGCACTCTATTGGGCGGTGTATGAAAAAATAAGTGTTATAATCTACAACCCTGATTAATAGCAATTACATCTCTATAAAAATTACTTGCTTGACAAATATCAAAACCATGTGATAATTAATTCACACTATCAAAAACCGAAATAGGAGGGAAAATGTATCCGGAAGATCTTAAATACCACAAAGAGCACACATGGGTCAGAGTATCAGGCAAAAAGGCAACCATCGGCATAACAGATTATGCGCAGGACGCTCTGGGAGATATTGTATATATCGACCTGCCGGAAACTGACACCACTATTGAAGCAAACAGCGAACTCGCAGAGATTGAGTCCACAAAGGCAACCTCATCTGTCATCAGCCCTGTAAGCGGCGCTGTCATAGAAGTTAATGACGACCTGTCAGAATCTCCAGAGATAATCAATGAGGAGCCATACGGAAAAGGCTGGATAGCCGTCATTGAGATTGATGACGCTTCAGAAGTTGACGACCTCATGGACGCGGCTGACTATGCAAAATACGTTGAAGAGGAAGCAAAATGAGAGTTGCTATACTTGGCGCAGGGCCCGGCGGATATGTCGCGGCGCTCAAGGCTGCACAACTGGGAGCACAGGTTACAGTCATAGAAGACATAGAGGTGGGAGGAACATGCCTTAACAGAGGATGCATCCCTACAAAAGCGCTTGTCGCATCAGCAGAGGCATATTCCAAAGCAAAAGACATGGAAGAATTCGGCATAGAACTCAGGGGTGAACTTATCCCCAATCTTCAGAAAATCAATGAGAGGAAAAACAAGATAGTAAGCGTTCAGGTAAAAGGCATCAGAGGGTTATTCAAAAGCTGGGGAGTAACTTTAAAAGAAGGCAGAGGCGCTCTGCTTTCACCGAGAGAGATTGAGGTAAGAGGTAAGGACGGCTCAACTGAAAAGATTGAGGCTGAAAAAATAATAATAGCAACAGGCTCAAGGCCTGCGCAGATACCTACTTTCATCTTTGACGGGAAAAACATACTCTCAAGCGATGACGCTCTCAATCTCACAGAGATGCCAAAATCCATGCTTATCATAGGCGCAGGAGTTATAGGATGCGAATTTGCCTGCATCTATAAAGAACTCGGAGCTGATGTGACGATGGTGGAAATGATGCCGCGCGCAGTTGTCACCGAAGATATGGAAATATCCGGACTTCTGGAAAAGGAACTGAAGAAGAAAAAGATAAAACTTCATACGAATGTTAAAGTGGAAAAGGTTGAAGCAAGGGAAGACGGTGTTCACGCCTTTCTGTCAGACGGCAAGGAGATTATTGCTGAAAAGGTTCTCGTATCAATAGGAAGGGCGCTTAACAGCGATGGCATCGGGCTTGAAAACGCCGGAATTCAAAAGGGCAAAAGAGGAGAGATAACAGTAAATAAAAAAATGGAGACAAACGTTCCTGATATTTATGCGATAGGTGA
>DOHC01000012.1 GCA_003535475.1 Nitrospiraceae bacterium | reverse complement strand
CAGGAATCCTGTCGCCTTTTTTAAGATAGAGGTCTCCGACAGTATTATAAGTATTTGCATCAGGGGATTCCTTTATAAGTTTTTCCCATTCGGCAATTGCCTTATCTATCTGCCCCCTTGCAAGAAACTTCTGGGCCTCTTTTATTATCGCTGCTTTATCAGACATTTCCTTGTTTTAAAAGTATCACATATTGACAAAGAGTGTCAATTAAGTTGACAATTTACAGGCATTTCTATTATTATGTTTAATTCTATATGTCCATGCGGACTGAACTTTGAGAAATTTGTTTTAAAGAACATTAATGGAAGGTGCGTAAATGAAAACCCGATTTGCTAAAAAAACTGATATTGAGTATAAGTGGTATCTCATGGATGCCAAAGACGCAGTCCTCGGAAGGCTTGCTGTAAAAATTGCTGTCTGCCTGCGCGGTAAAAATAAGGCTATATTTACTCCAAACGTAGACACAGGTGATTTTGTAGTTGTCGTGAATGCCGAAAAGGTCAGGACTACAGGCAAAAAGCTTGACGATAAAATTTATTACCATCATTCGGGTTACCCTGGTGGCATAAAAGCCAGGACACTAAGAGAACGTCTTTCCAAAGAACCCCAAAAGGTTATAAGTGACGCTGTATGGGGAATGCTTCCTAAAAACAGGCTCGGAAGGGCAATGCTCAAAAAGCTCAAGGTATATAAAGGAAGCGAACATCCACACGCTGCCCAGAAACCTGAAATCTTACAATATAAGGAGTTTTAAATGGCTGAAATAAAACATAATGCTACAGGACGCAGAAAGTCCTCTATTGCAAGGGTAAGCATGTCCCCCGGCAACGGCCGTATTGTTGTAAATGAAAAACCTCTTGACTCGTACTTCGCCCGTGAGACACTGCAGATGATGATAAGACAGCCCCTTGAGCTGACAGGGATGTCAGGCAAATATAATATAACTGCAAAAGTTGTAGGCGGCGGCCTTTCAGGACAGGCAGGAGCGCTCAGGCACGGAATCTCACGGGCAATCCTCTCAATAGACAACGACCTCAGGCTGAAACTTAAGAAAGAAGGCTTCTTAACGAGAGACCCCAGAGAAACAGAGAGAAAGAAATACGGGCAAAAGGGCGCAAGAAAGAGATTCCAGTTCTCGAAGAGATAAAAATAGTAACGAGTGACGAGTGAATAAGTTAAAAGTTAGAAGTTTAAAGTTAAAAGTTAAAAAATCTGATAAAACTCTTAACTCTTAACTTGTTATTATGCTAAAAGTAGCTATTTGCGGAGGCAGCGGTTATACAGGAGGCGAACTTATCCGCCTTCTTTCAAACCATCCCAGTGTCAAAATAACCGCCGTAACCTCAGAAAAATCATCAGGCAAAACTGTAAGCGATTTATTCCCCCATCTTAGCAATCACTCAAATCTGACATACGAACCATTAGACAGAGAAAAACTTCTGAAAAAGGCTGACATCTTTTTTCTGGCATTGCCTCATGCCGCCTCGCAGAGCGCGGTGGATTTTTTCTTTAGGCACGGGAAAAAAGTTATAGACCTCTCCGCCGACTACAGGCTAAGGTCCCCTGAAACATACGAGGAGTGGTATAAGACTCCGCACAAATTTCGCGGGACACTGAAAAAGGCTGTATATGGACTGCCTGAACTGCACAGGGCGAAAATTGCGAAATCATCACTCATAGCAAATCCTGGCTGTTATCCTACAGGAGCGATTCTCGGACTTTATCCTGCTATAAAGACCCGTCTCATAGATGCAGAGTCTATCATAATAGATTCAACATCAGGAACAACAGGCGCGGGGAGAAACGCTGATGCCGCATTCTCATTCTGTGAAGTCAATGAGGGTTTTAAGGCTTACTCAGTTGCATCACACAGGCACACGCCCGAGATAGAGCAGGAGCTCTCTGCCATAGCTCATAAAGATTTAAAGGTTAATTTCACGCCTCATCTTGGGTCTTATGACAGAGGGATACTCACAACAATCTATGCAAAATTAAAAAAGAAGGCAGATACGAGAGCAGTTCTTGATGCTTACAAAAAGGTTTTTGCAAAAGAGCCGTTTATAAGGGCGCTTGCTGAAGGCAAATTCCCGAATGTTAAAAATGTCCGGGGGACAAACCTCTGCGACATCGGGCTTGCAGTAAACAAACGGACAAATACCCTCATAATTGTCACTGCAATTGACAACTTGATGAAAGGCGCCTCAGGGCAGGCAGTGCACAACATGAATATCATGATGGGGTTTAAAGAAACCGAGGGGCTGAAAAACATAGCCTTATTCCCTTAAAAAGTCTTTCAAATTCCGTAACCCTCTTTCCCAAAATCTCCTTGACAAAATAAAGCCGGCACAAATATCATTTAGCTGAATAGGGGCTGCATATTTCGTATATGAACAAAACATTTGCTCATTACAGACGAAAGACAAGAGGCTGATATGTCAAAAAAAATAATGATATTCATACTTGCGGTGATTTTTATCATCCCGGCAAACAGCGCGGCGATTGAGCGAAGCGAGCAGATAACCGCATTCAAAAAAAGATTAAAGGACATTATCCAAAAAGGCATCCTGCCTATAATTGACGTAGAGTATCATCACGGCGGGAAAATAGAAAATGAACGGCTTATCAGCAGAATGGATGATAACGGCGTGGCGCTGACATGGCTTGGGCCAAATGAAAAACTCGGGAGCGGGGAATCAATAAGGCTGAATGAATTATACCCTGACAGGTTTGTGCCAACCACTGTTCACGGCGACGGAAAACTCTGGCACCGCAGCGATAAAGGTTTTCTTGAAAAACTGGCAAAAGATGTTAAATCCGGAAAATATTTTGCAATGGGTGAGTTTGAGGCAAGGCATTACCCCTCAAGTACCAACAGCAGGGACGTGCATATGCCTGTTGACTCCGAAGCCATGCAGGTGGTTTTTGCGTTGTCAAGCGAGACAGGAATGCCGTTTCTGCTTCATCATGAGGCAGAAGATGCGCTCATTCCGGAACTGGAGAGGATGCTTGTTAAATATCCGAAGGCAAAGGTGATATGGTGCCATGTCGGACGAAACCGGAATCCTGCCACTTGGAAACAATTCACAAAAGCCGACGGCGTACGGGCTTTAATCAAAAAATACCCGAACCTTTATTTTGATCTCGTGCAGTCAAAACCGGGATCCAAGTATCACGGGACAGGTTATGTTGATGCAATTATGTATGAGATCTCCAACTGGGGAATTGCCCTTAACCCTGAATGGAAAAAATTATTTGAGGAATTCCCTGACAGGTTCGTTATCGGTTCCGATATCAACACAGGCCGTTTTGATAATTATGACAGAGTGATAGATACCTTTAGATCCATTGTTTTCAAAGATTTAACCAAAGCTGCCGCTGAAAAAATAGCATTCAAGAATGCATGGAAATTAATGACAGGAAAGGAATGGGAGGATTAAGCCTGTTCTTGCGATTCAATGCACGACTTGAAGACTTCTGAACTTGCCTGCTCTGATACTTTCTAAGAATTGGCGGCTTTAAAAAACCGGGAAGTGTCCCTAACGATTGAAATCAGCGGCGGCTATCAGCCAGCCGCTGGAGTGACTGGTTGGGCTGCAATGTCGAACTCATAAATTAGCCAATGTTTACCCTTCTCGTCGTATTCCATGATTCGCCACTCACGTATCTCGTTCCAATAGATGATAAATGACCTTAATTTATTACCATGATTCCCAAGAATTTGCTTAAGAGATAGTGATGTCTTATGGTCAACAGGTGATGGGCATGTGCGGTTATTATTAACCGGATGATTGTGATACTGTCTTATTTCATCACAGCCTAGTCGTTCGGCGTGTTGTTGCCAACGCCGAGGGTCATCTGAAGCAGAACAGCGAAAAACAGATCCAATTGACGCCGTGACCCTTACAACTTCTTCAGCCTTTATAAAACAAGTAACGAACACTTCCTTTTGCTCCCGGCTCATACCTACGGCTAATCTCTCTTCACAATCTTTAGCCCTTTTGCCCACAAGCTCGTATGCTCGCTTAAATTGCTCGCCTTTATTTCTAAACCGGTATTTGTCATAAACTGCATCTACGGAACACCTTAATGAGCTGACTTCTAACTGGATTTTATGAAGTTCGTCGAGTAGTGTCCTGTAACGTGGGAAAATTTGTTTAAAAGCAAATTGAAGCCCGAGTGGTAAGGTTAATAGCGCAACCAAGCACGGCAAGAAAATTATGAAATAAGGATAATTGCCCCAAGCAATCTTTGCACCTATGGCAACAAGGATGATGGTGGGGATTAGAGTCACAATTAGATTAAAGCGTTGGAGCTTATTGAGGCGTTTTTTTAATGTATCGTATTGTGACATTGTAATTTTCAGCCCAACGTTAAAACTCACAGTTGGCTACTCGCCATACTGTGGAGTGCCTTGTTAGGTGATTTTTTATTTCTTTTTAATAGGAGGAGATGATGAAGCATTTTTTAAAGTATTTACCCCCTGTTCCAACAATACGTCTGCTTCTTTTTGACGAAGAATATCCTTTTTCATTTGGGGGGCTTCGTTTTTGGGTTGAATTATTACTTGTTCAGGTTTTATTTGGATTATTTTTTGTTCCTCTTTTTTTAATGTTGGTAGGTAGGTGGTGAGAAAAGCACCTATGATAACTCCACATAGACTTGCAATTATTGTGATTATGGTTTGCTTTTTAATAATTGTTGAATTAAGGGCGTGTTGCTCTTTAAGTAGTTCACGGGCGAAATTATGTTGTTCACGGAGTAATTCTTGGTTATTTTTATGTTGAAGTTCTGCAACGTCAAAAGGAATATTGCGGTCGACTCGTTGTTTGAGTTCTTCGCTATATTCTTTTCCTTGTTGACGACGCTTTTGTTCTTCAAATGGATTCATTTATCACCTAACATATAATCTACCTCGCAGGCAGATTCAAACTATTTGCGTCATGATAGCATAATGCCTTAAATACAGCAATACAGAAAATCCATATTAATATCAACAATTCAGGGCGATGTGAAATCTTACAATTTATGATATTAAACGTCAAAAGTGTTAGAGGTTTTTTATGGGTTTTCGTGCTCAGGAGCAAAATTCCGAGCCTATTGTAAGTAAAAAGTACAAAAGCACAATAGAGCAAAAGTCATAAGTCAGCAAGTGCAGAAATGCAAGAACTGGAATCTATCCCTTCAGCCTGCTCCAGAACTCCCGCGGAGTAACAATATCTATCCACTTGTAATTCTTTAGAACAAGAAGGTCTTTCATCATTGATAATGCGCCTATTTAGGCGGGTGATTGAACTCTTATCTCACTATCTTCATGCTTATATCAACTGCGGTTGCTGAATGAGTTAAGGCGCCTATCGAGATTAAATCCACACCAGTCTCTGCAACCTCTCTGACGTTCTCAAGGCTGACATTCCCTGACGCCTCAAGGATTACCTCCTTCTTAGAACTCCGGACAATATTTACAGCCTCTTTCATATCCTGAACAGACATATTGTCAAGCATCACAATGTCAGCGCCTCCTTCTATGGCCTCTTTCAGGTCATTGAGGTTTTCCACCTCAACCTCAATCTTCGCAAGATGATGCCCTTCACTTGCCAGACGCAGCGCCTCTGTTATGCTTCCGACAGCCTCAATATGGTTGTCCTTTATCAATATGCCGTCAAAAAGCCCGAACCTGTGATTGTTCCCTCCTCCGACCCTCACAGCATACTTTTCCATGAACCTGAGACCCGGTGTTGTCTTCCTCGTATCCACAATCTTTGCATGCAGCCCTTTCACTTTTTCCACAAACATATTTGTAAGCGTTGCTATGCCTGAAAGGCGCTGAAGTATATTGAGGCTGACCCTTTCCCCTGAGAGCAAAACTTTTGTCCCTCCTGAGACTTCAGCGATAACATCTCCTTTCATGACCTTGGAGCCGTCATTGATAAAAACATTAAATCTCACTTCCCGGTCGAAAAAACCAAAAACTTCTTTTATGAAAGGGATGCCGGCAACAACAAAATTGCCTTTTGCTATTATTAATGCCTTTGATTCGCTGTCTTCAGGTATAAGAAAAGCCGTCGTAATATCGCCGTTTCCTATATCCTCTTCAAGCGCTATGCGGATTATTTCTCTGACGCTGTGTGGTATCTTCATATCCTATCTCTTCCTGAACAGAGAAAAGAGCCCCCACACGCCTCCAAAAACAGCTCCCATGGCAACAGCCGCGCGCCAGTCAAACAGTGTAGTAACATTGCCTTCAACATTATTGGCAAGCATCAGGACAGATGTGCTGTTCTTAACCTTGATATTCATAGCAGCCATAACACCCACTGCGCTCTTATTGGAAACCGCTTCCTCTTTTGACACAACCATGGGAGACAGGGAGAAATTAAGCGATACATTGTTCCCTGCGGTTACTGCGCTGATGCTCTGGTTCAGGCTCACGTCATTGCCTCTGAGAATACAGGCAGCGCCCTGCGTAACTTCAATCCTGTCGCCGTCAATGCTCAGGGCTCCTACCTGCTGCATCTCAATATGACCGCCTTCGACAGCCCTTACAGAACTCTGCTTTATATTTACGGATTCAGCCTCAATTATCTCGACATCCTTCTCTTTGGTAATCTCTTTACTCTTTGCTGCCATAT
>DOHC01000204.1 GCA_003535475.1 Nitrospiraceae bacterium | reverse complement strand
GTTATGTCAGGAACCAGAAAAACCTTTTCAGCTTCCGCAGTTTTAAATCAGGTTAATGCGGCTCTTTATGGACATAGCTTCTCCAATGATTCGGATATAAAATTTAGATTTGATAATAGAAAGATGTTGTTTTCCGCATTTACAATGCGGAGCGGAAATGCCTCTTTCAGCATGCGAGGCAGTATGGAAATAGGCAGAGAGTACAATATATCACTTGAAGGGAGTTCAGCGCTTTCTCCTCTGAAGGGATTTTCAAATAAGATTGGCGTTCTGAGGGGCGATGCTGATTTTGCCCTGACTGTAGGAGGTAAATGGGACAACCCTCAGATAAACGGCAATCTCAATGTGAGCAATGGGCTGTTCGGATTAAAAGATATACACCAGCGAGTCAGTTCAATAAACGGTTTATTTTATTTTGATGGAAACAAGATTGCTATACGTAAACTCTCAGGGAAACTTGGAGGCGGAGATATAGATGCGACGGGGGTTGTCTATCTCAGTGGTTTTAATCTTAAGAGGTTTTATTTCGATACAAAACTGAACAACATCACAAGTTCCGTATCCAAAGATTTCTCTGTTAATTTTAACGGCAATATTCTCTATAAAGGGACTCTTGATGCGCAGAATATTACCGGAGATGTAAGAGTAAACAGGGCAAGGTATAGGGAGAGATTAGAATGGAAAAGCTGGCTTCTTAAGGCAAAGACCGCAGAAAGGCCCAGGGGTGAACCAGCAGGAATAGAAAAAGCAGCATTGAATGTGAAGATATATGGAGCAGAAAATATCATTGTGGACAATAACATAGCGCGTGCGCCGTTGAAAGTGGATATGGTTTTGAGAGGCACGATAGGACAACCGCTTCTTTTCGGGAGAATTGAGTCCAAAGAGGGTAAGGTCTATTTCAGGAACAATGAATTCAGGATAATGAACGCAAGCGCTGATTTTACCGACCCGAACAGGATAAATCCTGTAATGGAGATCGTGGCACAGACAATAGTGAAAGGGTACAACATAAGACTGAGCCTTGAAGGACAGATGGAGCGTTTTAACCTCTCTCTTGTTTCTGATCCGCCTCTTGAGGAAACGGATATACTCAGCTTGCTTACTGTAGGGCAAATAGGAAAACAATTAAAAGGCATTGAGGGAGGAATTGGAGCTGGCGAGGCTGCTTCATTTCTGACAGGCAAGGTTCAGGATGTTTTTGAAGAAAGGATAAAGAGCATAACGGGGATTGACAGGGTCCATGTTGACCCTTATGTCTCAAAATCTACAGGCACCGTAGGCCCAAGGCTGACTGCGTCAAAGAGACTTCTGGGCGATAAACTTTTTGTAACTTACACATCTGCAGTGGGATCTACCGAGGAACAGGTGCTTAAGCTTGAGTATATTTTTGATAGGAATGTCTCACTGGTTGGCGTAAGAGATGAAAAAGGCAGCGTTGGCGGAGACATTAAGTTCAGATTTGAATTTAAATAAAAAAGGATGAATGCAAGATGAAATGCTTATGGCAGGTCGATAAATGCAGAAGAATGGTAAAAATCATTTTTTTATCATTTCTGGTTTTTATTTTCACGCCATTTCTTGCTTATCTCTCTGTTGCATCTGCTGAGACATCATACGCTGCAGTCAGTAAAATTGATGTTTCGGGACTGCATTCCATGAAGAGCGAAGAACTTCTGGACATTTTAAACATAAAGATTGGTGATGTCTTTAACCCTTCATCTGTCCGCGCCGGGTTGAAATTGGCGTTTCTCAAGGGTATATTTGAGGACATATCTGTTGAAGTTAATGATGAAGACAGAACCTTCATTATGGTAAGGGTCAGGGAGAGAGAAATAATAAAGAAAATTGTTATTGCCGGAAATCAACGCCTGTCAAAGAAAATAATTAAAAACTATTTTCCATTAAAAGAAGATCAGATTATGAGGCATGACCGTATGGAAGATGCTGTAAAGGAGCTTAAGAATGCATTGTCTGAAAGGGGATTCCCCCATGCCGATATAAAACTCACTGTAGAGAAGACCGGCACGCCTTACAAGGTGAATCTTTTAGTTACGGTAGACGAGGGAATGCCTGAGATAATAAAAAGCATTAAAATTATCGGGCCTGCGGAAGCGAAAGAATTAATTAAAATAGAGGAAGGCGACATCTATGACCAGGTTAAGTTAAGAAAAGAAAGAGAGAGGATAAGGCTTCATTATAAGAAAAATAATTTTCTTAAACCTGTTGTCGGCCCCTATACTTTCAGCAACGGCAATCTTGACGTTAACATATATCCCGGCAAAAAACTTGAGGTTATATTCGAAAATAACTCTGCCCTGAATTCTAAGGATCTTATTAAAGAAGTGCCTTTTTTTGATGCTGAGGATTTCAGGGATGACCTTGTGGAAGAGGCAGTCTCAAGGATTATTTCTTCGTACCATGACAAGGGATTCCCTTTCGTGCAGGTTGCGCCTGTTATAACTTCGGATAAAGAAACAGTTAGTGTGCGGTTCTTTATTTTTGAAGGGAGCAGGGTTTTTGTTAGTTCTATAACTTTTGACGGCATAACAATATCTGAAAAAAATCTGAAAGATGTAATGCTATTAAAAGAAAGGAAGTTGTACAATCCAGACCTTATAGAGTCAGACAAAGCAATATTAATAGAGTTTTACAATGCGCTTGGCTATCTGAACGTGGTGATAGATGATGTCAGGATTGCAGTAAAAGATTATAGGGCAGACATTATAATAAAAATTAAAGAAGGCACAAAGACCTTAATAGAAGGGATTGAGATAAGGGGAGCAATTTTTATCTCAAAAAAAGAAATAATAAATACTGTCAGAATAAAAACAGGGGATCCTTATAACGAAGTTGATATATCAGATGCAAGGTACAAGATAATTGACCTTTATTCGAGTAACGGTTTTATTGACTCAAGGGTTGATATAAAGCAGGAAGCCGGGGAAAAAGGGGTGAAGGTCATTTTTGAGATTGATGAAGGGAAACTAACCTTGTTCGGGAAAACAGTAATAAGCGGCAATGCGGAGACAAAGAATGAGGTAATAAAGAGAGAAATGCTCTATGAAAACGGCGCTCCTTTTAATCCTTCTCTTCTTACGAAGACGCGGCAGAGACTTTACAAGCTCGGCTTGTTTACTGATGTGGATGTAGATGCAATAGAAAAAGAAGGCGATGTAAAGAATATTCATGTCAGGGTGAAAGAGGCTAAAGCAGGGGTTGTTGAATTTGGCGTCGGATATGGGGATTACGAGCGGTTCAGGGGGTCATTTGATATAAGCTACAGGAATCTTTTTGGAATGAACAGGCAGGTATCATTCAGGACTGAAATCAGTTCGCTTGAGCAGCGTTATATAGTGAATTATACAGAGCCGTGGTTCTTAGGCAAGCGTCTTCCCTTTAAAATGCTGCTCATAAAAGAAGAAAGGACAGAGAAAAGCATAGAGACCCGTGAGACGCGGTATAAACTGAGGAGGCACACTGCGAGCGTAGGTTTTGAGAAGAAATTCAGCGAAAGGGTGAAAGGTGAGATTTTTTATGATTTTTCATTAGTCAAAACTTTTGAGGTGAAGCCTGATGTTATACTTACGAAAGAAGATGTTGGAACGCTTGCAATTGCAGGGATAAGGCCGGGTATAGTCTACGATACGAGGGACAATCCTTTTGACCCCAGAAAAGGCGTGCTTGCAGGGATATCCGTGAAAACCGCATCGGGATACCTTCTGTCAGAAACTGATTTTGTAAAGGCAATAGTCAATGGAAGCGCTTACAAGGCATTGAATAAAAATTTTGTTGTTGCGGTTTCTTTAAAAAGCGGGATGTCTCAGCGTTTTGAGAAGACAACAGAGCTTCCGCTTGTAGAAAGGTTTTTTCTCGGCGGCAGAACTACTGTCCGCGGATATGAACAGGATACGCTTGGGCCTAAAGGCGTTAACGGCTCTCCGACAGGCGGCAACATGTTTATTCTGACAAATCTTGAACTAAGAGCTGATGTTGCCAAAGGTTTTGGCATTGTAACTTTTCTTGACGGCGGCAATGTATGGAGAAAGAGCAGCGATGTAAAGCTCTCAGACATGAAATATACCGCCGGCGCTGGCATAAGATACAACACGCCGGTAGGCCCTCTGAGGATTGACTATGGCCATAAACTGGACAGAGAAACAGGTGAAAGCAAAGGAGAAGTGCATTTTAGCATCGGGCATGCTTTTTAAATCCGAAGATTGCTGAGTCATTGCTAATTTGATATAATCAGATTAGTTCCCGATATATTTCATGGAGGTGTATTTATGAAAGCTATAAAAATTATGTTTGTTGTTCTGGGGATTTTGGTTTTTTCAGGCTGTGTGTCATCACAGGAACATAAGGCTGTCCTCGGCGATATTGAGAATCTCAAAAAAGATATCTCAGCCATGGAAGAAAAACTTAAGGCAAAAGAAGGGGAGAAGGCGGCGCTTGAATCAGAGCTTTCAAAGCTGAAGAAAGAAAATGCAAATCTCAAATCCATGCTTGAGGCAAATAAGGATGAGTTGACAAAGGATTTGATCAGCGTTAAGGCAAAGCTGTCGGAAAAAGAACAGAAGATAAAAGAACTTGAAAATGAATTAAAGTCAAAAAACGCCCAGATAACAGAATTAAAGACTGAGATATCAGGACTCTCAAAGGAAAGATCTCAGGCAATAGAAGAGAAGGAAAAGGCGGTAGCAGAGCTGAAAAAAACATACACCAATCTTGTTGATGAATTGAAAGACGAGATAAAAAAGGGCGAGATAGCGGTTACGCAGCTCAGGGATAAACTCTCGCTGAGCATGGTGGACAAGATATTGTTTGATTCAGGAAACGCGGATGTGAAAAAGGATGGGAAGAAGGTGCTTGACAGAGTGGCAGAAATACTCAGGAAAGTCACCGACAAACAGATACGGATTGAGGGGCATACGGATAATGTCAAGATAGGGCCGAGGATAGCAAAGAAATTTCCGACTAACTGGGAGCTGTCAAACGCAAGGGCAACGAATGTCGTAAAGTATCTTCAGGAAAAAGGCGTTGACCCTAAATTCCTCAGCCCCGCGGGATATGCAGAATACAAGCCTGTAGAGTCAAATGATACAGAAGAAGGAAGATCAAAGAACCGCAGGATTGAGATAGTTCTGATTCCGGTTGATTCAGACAGGATTGCAAAATAAGAAATTAAACATAAGTGATGGCTGGGTTCTTACTCAGTCATCACTTTGTTTGAAAGCTCGTCCGTATCGCCGGGGATTACAGGGAAGTGCTTTGCAAGGAGCGCTCCAGCCTCTCTTACGGCATCACACAATGAATCGCAGGCACGGCCTTCTTTTATCCCATGAGATACGGTTATTGCAAATTTATTCAGAGTCTCCTGCTCGATCTTTTCATAAATTCCTTTATCAGCAAGAACCCAGACCTTTCTTTCAAGGATGGAAATGAAGAACAGAACCCCGGTATTTTTTCTGGTCTTATAAAGCCCCTTTTCATAAAATGCCCTGACAGCCCTCTGCCGTACAGTTTTCTCCTTTCTTTTGAAACCAATGAATGAAATTTTAAGAACAGGAAATTTCCTGAATAAAAATTTTGAAGGGAAAAACAAGATAAGACTCACTGGAATGAATGACCAGACAGATGAGTTAAAGTATAAGGCGGTTATAATCAGCGAGATGATGCCTCCGAGAAATATCCCGCCTAAGAGTTCTGCTTCGATATATTGGTCACTCCTGTCA